>NZ_JABMCQ010000126.1:2863-12876 GCF_013179575.1 Sphingobacterium shayense
ATAAATTTCCAACCGAATTATTACTCCTTGAAGATGGTGAAGACCTTTGGAAACAAGCGATAATAAGTTTAGGTCCAAAATATGCTCACGTTGCCAATTTTCCAAAAACCCCTAACATGAACTAGAAAGAAAGAAGAACTATTTAGTTCTCTATAAATACCATCCCTGTAAATCTTGCTTCATCATAATTTACTAAAGCATTTTCGATAAGCATAAACTGGTGTCTCCCGATTTTTATATAGGAAAATTCGACAAACTTCTTACCCAACTGATCCGGTACCCAAGAAGGATCATTATTGCCGTCGTGGTCACAACTGCGTAGAGCATTATACCCTTTTGTTCTAAGTTCTACCAAAACTTCGCGACTAAGTTTAACAAAACCCATCATAACATTTGAGATTAACTTATTTCTTTACACTAATAACAAACAAACAAGGTATTTTGTTTAAGTGACAGGAATCCCCTTTACCCTTTATTTTTGATCTACAGAACTCTTATGCCTTTTTTAAAATTATAACGATACAAAATCCTCTTTAAAAACCTCTTCTTTTACCCCGATAAAAGAATAGTAACCAGGCAAAAACCATCCTAACGCTCGAAGAATTGACTGATAATGACCTTCACTTTCAAACTGCCAAGGTACGATATTAAAAACCAGATGTTGCCCGCTAACATCTCCTTGGCGATTAATTAAACATACTTTAGGTTCTTGGATGCCCTGAGCCTGCAGGAAGGATTTAATGACGTGCCGTGAATTTGTCGGTAAAATTTTTTCCGAGGGAGCGCCAACCAATACTTGTTCATTTACATCGAGAACTTCGTTATCCGTGCCTGATTTAACAAACCCATGATTAGTAGGATAAGCAAATGTTCGATGTACCGAATAGTGTAGCAAATCGCCATAGGTAAGGACCCATTCAACCTCGTTTCCCTTTGGTTCTAATGCAATACCAAAACCATTTTCAAGCAAAAAATCGTCGATCATTTTTTCTATGACATAACATTGAAAAGCAACACCAGGTTTTGGTATGAAAATTTGAAAGTATGGAAATTTGTCCGGACCTTGTATAACCTGCGGTTCTCCGCAAATAAAACTTGCTGTTGCCACATGGGAAAGGAAACTTATTATCCAGGTATCATCTCTATTTTCCTTTGGGGTTTCAAGCAACGATTTTATTATCGCTGTATGTTCTAAATCTCCTTTATACCCATTTGATTGAGTGCCGTCTTTCTCGATCTTGTCTCCATTGTCAATATCCGCGTTCGGCAATTTATTTTCCGCGCGAACTGACGCCGATTCTTCTATATTATGATCCACAGCTTCCAAAGCAACTTTTTTGTCGCCTCCTTTCTTCCTATTAAACAAATCAAATATCCCCATGCTTCTAAATTTAAATTCGAAGATATCTATTTCATAAGGAAATACAAACAATCTGGATTAGTTTTGAACTCTGACGCTTAACTAAAATCATCCATAGCCAAACCTTCGAACAGTCATCATATATATACGACTAATCAGATAGACTTAAATCAATATTCAAAAAAAACGCTATATTTGTACAGTATATTATCCGCCTATATCACTTATAGTGTGAACGATTAGGGAGGTATTATAACAAAACTTTATGATTAGGTTAGAGCAGGTTAATAAAACATTTTTCAAAAAGCATAAACAAATACATGCATTAAAAAATGTGACATTACATATAAAAAAGGGCGAAATATTCGGTATTATTGGTTATTCTGGCTCTGGGAAAAGCACGTTAGTTCGTACGATAAACATGTTGGAACGCCCTACATCGGGAATTGTGTCAATAAATCAAAAATCGATCGAAAATCTCTCCGAAAAGGAGTTAATTCCTATTCGGAGAAAAATAGGGATGATCTTTCAACACTTTAATTTACTTTCATCTGCCACAGTTTTTCAGAATATTGCGTTCCCCTTACACCTTACGGGAATAAGTAGCGAAATAATTAGTAAAAAGACAAACGAGCTGCTGGAATTAATTGACTTAAAAGAAAAGTCAGAAGAGTACCCTTCCGCATTGTCAGGCGGCCAAAAACAACGTGTTGCAATAGCAAGAGCGTTAGCATCGGATCCGGAAATATTGCTCTGTGATGAAGCGACTAGTGCACTGGATCCGCAGACAACACGCTCTATTTTGTCATTATTAAAACGGATTAATAAAGACCTAAATATTACCATCGTTCTTATCACTCACCAAATGGAAGTTATTCGCGCCGTAAGTAGCCGTGTAGCAGTAATATCCGATGGACAGATTGTTGAAGTGGGCGATACGGTTGACGTTTTTGGTTGTCCAAAATCGCCCGTCACTAAAGAACTTTTAAATCCTTCACTTATTTAAGCTAACCTAATAAAATGACAGAAGCGACAGTATGGTTATTAGCAAAGGGCACGTGGGAAACATTCGTCATGACTTTCACTTCGGGATTCTTCAGTTTTTTGATTGGGCTTCCGCTTGGCATTATTTTATTTCTAACCAGAGAACGACAACTACTCGAAAGCAAATCCGCAAATAGTGTTATTGCATTTTTTGTAAACCTATTTCGCGCCATTCCTTTCATCATTCTGA
Source organism: Sphingobacterium shayense (assembly GCF_013179575.1). Taxonomy (GTDB): domain Bacteria; phylum Bacteroidota; class Bacteroidia; order Sphingobacteriales; family Sphingobacteriaceae; genus Sphingobacterium; species Sphingobacterium shayense. Next base: position 5,458 of record NZ_JABMCQ010000126.1, read on the forward strand.
TCGTTTGGATGATTCCGTTCACGCGTTCATTGGTCGGCACCTCTATTGGGATGAAAGCTGCTATTGTTCCCTTAAGCATCGGTGCCGCCCCCTTCGTGGCTCGCCTTGTTGAAAATTGTTTACTAGAAATTCCATACGGAATAATCGAAGCCGCGCGATCAATGGGTGCTTCTACAATGCAAATCATTCGTAAGGTTCTAATTCCAGAATCGCTTCCTGCATTAATAAATAGTGCATCATTGACATTAATAACATTGGTAGGATACTCAGCTATGGGTGGTGCAGTTGGTGCAGGAGGTCTCGGCCACATTGGTTATCAATATGGCTACGTGGGCTATGACGCATTAATTATGAACATTGTATTAATACTCCTTGTTTTGTTCGTTTTTGGTATCCAATTTCTGGGTGATCGCCTTTCAAAATCTGTAAATCATAGATAGATGTTCTTTTGACAAAATCAAAAAATATATAATGAAGAAAAAATTCACATCAGTTATTTTTGGACTACTAATCCTCAGCTTACTTTGGTCATGCGGATCGGAAAATGATTCTTCAACATTGCGTGTAGGTGTACAGGCAGGTCCAGAGTTGAGACTTGCTGAAGAAGCTAAAAAAGTAGCAAAAGCAAAATTTAATCTCGAGGTTGAACTTGTAACGTTTAACGATTACGTTATGCCTAACGAAGCATTGCAGCAAAAGGATATCGACATAAATGTTTTTCAAACCAGACCCTACCTTGATGGGCAATCTGAAAACCGAGGCTACAATTTTGCTGTCGTGGGAAACACATTCATATACCCTATGGCTGGTTATTCAAAGAAAATCAAATCTATTAGCGAACTCAAAAATGAAGACACTGTCGTCATCCCAAATGATCCCACAAATCTAGGACGTGCCCTTCTACTTCTTCAACAAGCGGGCCTTATAAAATTAAATGATAAGACTGGGCTATTGGCGACCAAAGAGGATATTATCGAAAACAAGCTGCGACTGAATATCCTCGAACTTGAAGCTCCGCAATTGCCTAGAACACTTGATGACGCAACAGTTTCGTTGGCCATCATAAACAATAATTTTGCTGCTGCACATAACCTGATGGCCAAACATGATGGTATTATCGTAGAAAATTCTAGCTCTCCGTATGTAAATATTATAGTTAGTAGACAAGAGAATAAAGATGATCAAAGAGTACTTGATTTCACCAAAGCATATCAATCAGACGAAGTCGACGCTGTTGCTGAACAAGTTTTTAAAGGAGGGGCAATCCGCGGGTGGTAACTCAAAGACTTACTAAATGAATAATGTGCGCTACAAATCTTTAAATGCCACGCTTTTACTATTCATCTACTTGTGCGAGCAGTTTAATTTTTAATTGGTTGTACGCAGAATCTTTTGCTTGGGCATAGGATAGTTTATAGAGGCGCTCTATCTCCGTAATGGATTCTGGAAATTTAGAAAGAATACTGTCGTAATACTGATTCAACTGAGTCTCCGTGGGTAGCTCGTATTTCATATTCACCTGAAAACGTCGTTGCAAGGCTGCGTCGATGACCTCTAAATGATTAGTTGCGCAAATTAAGAGCCCTTTTTCTGGAAAAAAATCGATTAACTGGATTAAACTGTTTACTAATCTTCGCATCTCTCCTACATCGGTATCAGCATACCCGCGGGCTTTAGCGATTTGATCAAATTCGTCTAAGAAAAGTACAGCACTGTCCCGAGCAGCTCTGTCGAAAACGAGTTTTAAATTTTGTGCTGTCTCTCCTATGCGAGCACTAACAATATTACTTAAATTTAATATATACAGTGGTTTCCCTAAAGCGTTTGCAATTGCTTTAGCGGTGGTCGTTTTTCCACATCCCGAACTTCCGTTCAATAGAACTTTATTATTAACGGGTAAGCCATAACCATGTAACAAATCAATGTGTTTTCTTTCTTTAATAAGATGTTCAACTAATACTCTATTTTGCACCGACAAGTAGACATCAGCCAATAAAACATGTTCCTTTTGATTAATAAGGAGATCTAAAATATTCAATATCAAATTACGCAGGAAAAGTCATCCGTGCACAACGAGATGGCCGGAATACGCCTGCTTTCGTATTTCCTAGGAAAATTATTACCCCTGTACTTGTTTGTAAAGTACCCCTATATACGACCCGAAGGTTCAGCATAAAATCTTCATCTTGAGAGAGATAGCATTAAAATATTTAAAGTTCCGCTGATTGACTCCAGATATTAATTCCTCCATCAACAGCATACTTATCAATCTCTATTAGCTCTTGTTCGCTAAAATTAATGTTCTCAATTGCTCCAACACAATCGATTACTTGCTGCGGCTTACTCGCACCGATGAGCGCTGAAGTTACCCTTTTGTTGTTTAAAACCCAAGCTATTGCCATTTGGGCAAGTGACTGACCCCGCTGGATTGCTATCTCATTCAAAGCACGAATTCTCTCAAGATTCTCGCCAGTCAAGAAAGTCGTTGAAAGAGATTTACCCTGACTAGCCCTGCTTGCTGCGGGAATTTCTTGAATATACTTATTAGTTAGCATTCCTTGTGCTAGAGGCGAAAACACGATCGACCCTAGTCCAGTTTCTTCCAACGTATTTAATAAACCATCTTCTTCTACCCACCGGTTTAACATCGAATAACTCGGCTGATGAATGATAAATGGTGTACCTAGGCTTTTAAGAATATCATGCGCTTCTTTTGTTCGCTTGCTATTATACGACGAGATACCTATATAGAGGGCTTTACCTGACCGTACCAATTGATCTAATGCAAGCATGGTTTCTTCAATTGGGGTGTTGGGATCGAATCGGTGAGAATAAAAGATATCCAAATAATCCACCCCCAGTCGACGAAGGCTTTGATCGCAACTAGACAGAATATATTTTCTACTTCCCCATTCTCCATATGGTCCCGGCCACATTAAATAACCCGCTTTTGAAGAAATGATCATCTCGTCGCGTAAACCGAAGAATTCCTCGCGCAGAATTCGGCCAAATGCCTTTTCAGCACTCCCTGCAGGGGGACCGTAATTATTGGCTAAATCAAAATGGGTAATCCCCGAATCGAATGCCGTGGTACAAATATCAACCTTCGTCTGGTGTGGCGTATCATCACCGAAATTATGCCACAGCCCTAAAGAAATAGCAGGCAACAATAAACCGCTCTTTCCGCAGCGGTTGTAACGCATTTTTTGGTAACGCGAAGGATCAGGTGTATAAGTCATCGGAGTGTGTTTCTTTGTTAAGTCAAAGATACATTTTTAAGAATAATACCATCTATTACTATTTAATTTTTAATACTTTTAGATTCCTTAAACGCACATTAATGAAACTATACATCACTGCCCTAGCGGTATTACTAATATCAGTATCAACTAAAGCGCAAACCAACAAGATTGAATTTACGACGAGTTACGGTTCTTTTAAAGTCGTCCTGTATGATTTCACGCCCGCTCATCGTGATTTAATACTATCCTCATTAGAAAATAACCTATACAAGGATGCCTTGTTTAATCGGATCATCGAAGGATTCGTTATCCAGGGCGGCGACCATGATATTGACATCGAAAAATATGAAGCGACACACCCCGAAAACGGGAAACCGAGGTTGGCTGCTGAATTTGACGACCGAGCTTTCCATAAAATAGGCGCGCTCGGTGCCGGCAGAGATGCTAATGAAGAAAAGGCTTCCTTTTTAAAGCAGATATATTTCGTAGTGGGTAGCGCAGTAACACCCGCGCAACTAGATTCTTTAGAAAAAATAAAACATATTAAATTTACTGAAAGACAGCGTGAAACATATCTTAGGATTGGCGGGCAACCGCGATTAGATAAGGACTTTACAGTTTTCGGTGAAGTTTACGAAGGTCTTAATGTATTGCTTGAAATAAGTAGGATAAAGACAAATGCCCAAGATTTCCCTCTCAAAGTAGTCCCTTTTACCTTCAAAAGAATCAATGATGAAATATCTAACGTTCATTAAATTTTTTGTATTCCTTTTGGTTCCTTGCTTGACCAACGCTCAAAAGAATATCTTGGACTTAAAAAAAAATTTAGATGAGTTACTTAACGTTGCTAATAGCCCAGGAGCAGCTGTGCTAGTTTCCAAAGAAGGTAAAACGATCTTTTCATATTATAACGGATTAAGAAGCCTAGAAAAACAGCAGCCAATTGGCCAGCATACACATTTTAGAATGGCATCTGTTACGAAACAAATTACTGCTCATGCTATCTACCGTTTGGTCAAGGAAGGAAAACTAGAGATCTCTACTTCTATGACGGAAATCTTCGACAATTTACCCGACGAATTTAATTCGATACAAATAAAGCATCTATTGCAACATTCCTCAGGATTACCAGACTATGAGTACATGATTCCTGAAAAGCGAACGGAGCAAGTGTCCGATCAAGATGTTCTGGATATTATTGTTCAACGTCCAAAACTTAAATTCCAACCCGGTCAACGATTCCGGTACAGTAACACCGCTTACTGTATTTTAGCTTTAATCATAAAAAAAGTGAGCAGGCTTACCTTCGCGGACTATGTCAAAAAAGAATTATTTGAACCCATTAATATAACCGAAGCTCTAGTTTATACGCCGCAGGCGCGTATCCTAGATCGAGCGTACGGGTATCATCCGGTTGGCGCACATTACAATTATGCCGATCAAAGCATAACTAGCGCGACCCAAGGAGACGGTGGAGCTTACTTGGCACCCTTGGAAATGCAGAAATGGTGTCAATTTCTCATCGATAGGTTCCCCAAAGACAATGATTATACTAAACTGTTTAATAACGGTATGCAAGTCAAAGATCATGTTCGTTATCAACTAGGGCTGTTCAATTTCGTTGACAAATACGGCCACTTTCACCTATTCCATTCCGGTGAGTCCACAGGCTTTCAGAATATTATTTATGTCGATATCCACAATAAATTTTCAATTATAGTCTTCACAAACCGTGACGACTTCATCGTATCAAAACTCTTCGATGAAATTCTTTCTTTCTATAATCGTGATAACTTGATGAAGACTTATCTTGGCGAATCCGCATTCTCTTGGTTGAATAAAATTTATTCGGGAAGTTGACGACCTAAGAACACCAACAAATCTATTCCTCGTACAGTCGACTAGCTTCAACTCCATGCGTGGAAAGCTGAGAAATAATCTCTTGTTGATCCAACGATTTCCCCTCGATAGTGAGCAACCGATAATTGGAATCCATATCAATATGCCATTTAGAAATGCCTTTGACTTTCTTTACAGCAATGTGGATTTCACCCAATGATGATGTGGAAGCAACATTGGTTTCAAAAATTAATTTTTCCATAGATATCATTTTTAAGATGTCCAACGGACGTAAAAGGTTTAAAATTTCATGTAACCAACCTCATAGCTAGCTTTATAAAGCAAACATAAGGTAGCTAGATTTTTCGATAACCAAATGACTTTCAATATAAAAATAAAATATATGTGAAAAAAATTACCTTTTTCAGACAGAACAAAAAGTACATTTTATTGCAAAAAAAATTGGTCATGAGTCTATTTTTTAAAACAAATTCAAAGACATATAAAGTATTAAGATAAATTAGCAATCCTCTTTTTTCGCTTCATAAAGCAGAAAGTTAGGGCACCGAAACTATGCTAAAATTTATTTACCTTTGCCAAACTTTAATTTGAATAATAAAATCCATGCAAAATATTTACGCCTCGAAACCTTACTATGCTGCAATTACCGGAATCGGCGGATACGTACCTCAAAAAAGAAGAACAAACTTCGACTTGGAAGAGTTATGCGATACGTCAGACGAGTGGATAGTAAAGCGTACAGGTATCAAGGAACGTCGAATATTAGATCAAGGGTTTGCTACTTCTGATATGGCGGTAAAGGCGATTCAGAACCTTTCGGTACAATACGAAAAAGATCTATCGAATGTGGATGCGCTTATCGTTGCAACTTCCACACCCGATGTCATGATGCCCGCAACAGCAAATATTATTGCGAAAAAACTTGGATTAAACAACGTTTGGGCTTTTGACATCAACGCTGCATGCTCGGGTTTCCTCTATGCTTTAGATATGGGCTCCTCGTTGATAGAAACGGGTCGATACAAAAATGTGTTAGTTGTAGGCGCTGATAACATAAGTGCATTTGTCGATATTCACGATCGTTCAACAAACATTCTGTTTGGCGATGGGGCCGGCGTTGTATGGTTAGAACCCTCGCTCGAAAACGGTGTAATCGACGCCTATATGCAAAGTAATGGAGACGGCCGTGAATTTTTGAATATCGAAGGAGGCGGTTCTTTACATCCAAATAAAAACGGGGTGATTGATGTGGAAAAACATTATATTCGCCAAGATGGTAAAGTTGTTTTTAAACAGGCCATCCAATCTATGGCTAATGCTTGTAATGAAGTGCTGAGGAAAAATAACCTCAGTATTGATCAAGTAGACTGGCTCGTACCGCACCAAGCAAACAAACGTATAATCGATGGTGTGGGTAAAGAAATCAATATTGAAACTGGAAGAACTTTATCTAATATAGAATACTTCGGCAATACCATCGCCGCAACAATTCCGCTGTGTATATGGGAAAACATCAAATTACTCCAAAAGGGCGATTTGTTAATGTTAACAGCATTTGGTGCCGGTTTTTCTTGGGGAGCAAGTTTGTTACGATGGGCGATTTAATATCGTCCCGTTCCGAAAGATAAGCTTCAACTTGATTGAGAGGCACCCTTCTCCAGTATCCTGATGTGCTATCACGGCCGACTCCGACGAAGTCCTCTATTTTTCCAATCACAATCTTGTCCTTAAGGGAAGTCTTATACTGCCCGCGGTATTCACCCCCTTTGTCTGAGAATATTCTTTGCTGCTAACAAATCTCTTAGTCTGACCGCACAAGAATCGCAAAAACACCATTATTCACTGGACAACTGCACCTAATATTTAGCGAACCGGACTCTTTGAAACGGGGTAAAATCTATTTTGGACAGTGTCATATTCTTATTTTAAATATTGGATCATGAATCTACAAAGCAGCTAATCGACAATGAACGCTACGCATTTATAATCTTATCAGCTTAGTAATATGCTACCCATCAATAACGATGTACAAATGATTTTACAAAACCCATGTGTAAGCTTCCAATGGAAATTGACACACAAAATCATTCAATCGATATGAATGCTGGTAACTTATTATACCAACTTTCAAGAACGGACTTATACCTTTTAACCAATTCGGAGTTGGCATTTGCTACATTTTGAGTTTCCTGCCTATCGACATCCAAATTATATAGCTCGATTCTCTTTCCATCTTGATTCATAAGAAATTTCCATTTTCCCTCTCTCATTGCCAACGACGGACTACGGTTCTTGCCTTTGGGATAACTAAAAAAAT
>NZ_JABMCQ010000127.1 GCF_013179575.1 Sphingobacterium shayense
CTTCTGTATTTAGAAAGTTTTTAACATCGTTATCGGAACTTGCCTTGTTGATTAACGAAGAATTATCTCGTGTCGCAAAGAATGATGCTAGCGGTGTTGTAGCGCCGCTTTCTTTATATTCGTTAACGAAAAGATCTACCAAACCGGTATTACTCGTTTTAGTTTTGTTAATAGCGGATGCCAATGCGGCGTTGAATTTTTCATCTTTCGGATTGCCAGCAAGATTGCTAACAAGTTCGTCCAATGAAATCTCCATCGTTACGTTCATCCCACCCTTTAGGTCAAGACCTAAAGCGAGCTCGTATGATTTCGCTTCGCGATAGGTAAACTTCGCTATTCCTAAATTATAAACTTCTTCACCTGCCATAGAATCCAAATACGCTTTTTCTAAGGCCATATCGCCTTTCGCATAGTTGGCAGCATCTCGTTCTACCTTTCGTGTAACAAATGTGAATGATAAGGAGTAGAGGCATGCTATTGATACCGCTATCACCAAAAATTTAATCAGCCCTTTACTCTGCATTTTCTGTTATTCGTGAATTTATTCGTTATAGTATATAATTTTACTTTCGATTTAGCTTAACAATAAGTAGCCAAGATTCGCAAAGGTATAAAAATTTTGTAGAATCAGAAGATAATTCAGATTATATACGAAGAAAAAACTGAGATCGAAATTTCGAATTTGTACCAGCAAAAAAAAAGGTCTATATCGATTTGATATAGACCTTAAAAAATGCGATTTTAAACTTAATTAAGCGTGAATTTGAAGCCTAAAGAAAAACGAGAAGGTTCAAAATCAGAATTGTGTGACAGGTTCCACCATGGTTTCCAATCGAAGTGAAATGCTAATGGTGCTGCAGGTATTTTATATTCCAAACCTGCTGCTGGACGAATTGCGAAAAATGTTTCATCATCCGGACCATAATCAACAAAACTAAGTTGAGGTCCTACGCCTACATACCAGCCCAAACCATTAGTGCCTTGAATTTGTTGATTGTATGAGTAATCTGCACCGATGGTTATAATGTCATCCCCGAATAATACTTGGGCGTTACCAGCATTGGCTCCCCCAAACGAATGTTTTATTTGAGGACCAACCAGTGTTTCTCCGTCGCCAAGATCAACACCCAGCCCAATTGCCGTGTTATACGGAGTCTGCGCTTTAGCTTCTTGAGTACCAATAGCGATGAAAGACGCAGCTAAGAGAGATAAGAATACTTTTTTCATGTCTAAATATAATAATAGTTTTGTTTTATCGATTTTCGATAAGACGTTTAAAAACGTAAAATAAGCAAATATATTGCCAAGTTTCTATTAGTTTTAATAAAATGTAGAATTATATTTTTCATTTCCGTGTCATATGGCAACAAAAAAGTTAATTCTTTGATAAAATCCAAAAAAAAACTTAATTTTGCCTGGCAAATAGAAACTCCAAAGATATTTGCCATATGGAACTAGATCCACAAAAATTCGTAGCTGAAGGTCTTACCTACGACGATGTTTTATTAATACCAGCATATTCTGAAATCCTGCCTCGTGATGTTGACACGAGTACTTATCTTACACGAGAGATTAAGATAAATATCCCGTTAGTTTCGGCGGCGATGGATACTGTTACGGGTGCTGATTTAGCTATTGCAATCGCGCAAGCTGGAGGGATAGGGATGTTGCATAAAAACATGACTATTGAACAGCAGGCTGCCGAGATTCGCAAAGTAAAGCGTTCTGAAAGCGGGATGATTCAGGATCCGGTTACGCTGAAAGTCGATGCGTTAGTTGGTGATGCGTTTAAAATTATGAAAGATCATAAAATAGGCGGTATTCCAATTATAGACGAATCAGGGAAATTGGTAGGGATCGTTACTAATCGAGATCTAAGATTTCAGAAGGATATGCGTATGCCGATTAGCGAGTTGATGACAAAAGATAATTTAGTTGTCGCTCCCGAAGGGACAGATCTAATCCAGGCTGAGGAAATATTGCAAAATGAAAAAATCGAAAAACTTCCGGTCGTTGATAAAAATGGAATTCTAAAAGGACTGATTACCTTTAAAGATATTCAGAAGTATAAACATTATCCTAATGCAGCCAAAGATAGCCACGGTCGTCTTCGGGTAGGAGGTGCAGTTGGCGTTACCGGAGACACGTTGGAACGCGTCGCAGCATTGGTAAAAGCAGGGGTGGATGTAGTTACGATTGATACAGCGCACGGCCATTCTAAAGGTGTCATTGAAAAACTAAAAGAGGTAAAAGCTAGTTTTCCTTCCTTACAGGTGATTGTTGGTAACATTGCAACAGGTGCGGCGGCAAAGGCCCTAGCTGATGCAGGAGCTGACGCTGTAAAAGTCGGAATCGGTCCTGGGTCTATATGTACAACTCGTATTATAGCGGGAGTCGGCGTTCCTCAGCTTTATGCAGTCTACGAGGTTTCTAAAGCATTAAAAGGAACGGGAGTTCCGGTAATCGCTGATGGCGGTATAAAACAAACAGGGGATATTGCCAAAGCGATAGCCGCTGGTGCAGATACGATAATGGCAGGGTCGTTATTTGCCGGCGTAGAAGAAGCTCCCGGTGAGACGATAATATACGAAGGGCGTAAGTTTAAATCATATCGGGGCATGGGATCGCTAGAGGCAATGGAAAAAGGCTCGAAAGATCGATATTTCCAAGATGTGGAAGATGATATTAAAAAATTAGTTCCCGAAGGAATTGTGGGGCGCGTTCCATATAAAGGGACTCTGTCAGAGGTTGTGTATCAGTATATCGGTGGCTTGCGCGCATCGATGGGGTATTGCGGAGCCCCTACAATCGAACGGCTGAAGGAAGCACAATTTGTCCGTATTACCGGAGCTGGCTTGCGCGAGTCTCATCCCCATAATATCTCGATTACTAAAGAAGCGCCAAACTACAACAGTCGCGGATAATCTGAAGTAGACTTCAATTTGATATACCGAGATATTTTCGTTAGATTGCTCTTTCACAAAAAAAAATAAACTATGGGAAAAGGCGATAAAAAAACTCGAAAAGGTAAAATTATCAAAGGATCTTATGGCAAAAAAAGACCTAGAACGTTACCGAAGAGAGGAGTAAAACCAGCGGTGAAGGAAGAAACTGCTGAGTAGTATAATTCTTGAAGAATCAAGTTTAATGACAATAAAAAAAGAGTAGGTATTCCTACTCTTTTCTTGTTAAAACCAATATGTTGCTATTTTAAATTGTTTATATCCTGCTGTTCACGGAGTTGGTTTACATTGTTTTTATCTGCGAATTCGTCGGTTTTTTGTTGGAACGATTCGAGGATCTCCTTGATTGCATCGGAATTTTCTGCGGTTCTTTGATAAATATCGGGGATTGTCTTTTCGATGGTTGAATCACCAAGTTCAATATTATCCACTTCTATCTTACCAATCTTCTCTAAAACTGCCTGTTGGCTATTTCTGACGTCTTCGAGTTCCCTCGCTATTTTCGCCATTAAATCAAATTTCTTTAGTTTATCCATAGTCGTCTTATCGTTTTAGTACAATATTAATAACGATGGTAAGTTGAATTTGTTTTAAAAAGATGTTATGTGTATTGATAGAGGTCGCTCGATATGTGGTTGTTTATTGAGGATGTTAACAACTAAACACCTCAAATTTTATTGTGATTTGAGGTGTTTAGTTGTTAATAAATAGTTCACGAAGGGTCGCAATGGCAATCGTAGTCTAATCTATTTTTCCTGGATATAATTCTAGGGCTTTTTCTAAACAAATAAGCGCATTTTTTAGCTCTTGCTGATTTAAAACATAGGCTAGACGCACCTCGTTTGTTCCCGCGCCTGGCGTGCTATAGAACCCGGTAGCCGGAGCCATCATAACGGTTTGATTTTCAAAAGAGAATTCTTCAAGCATCCATTGACAAAATTTATCAGCGTTGTCGATTGGGAGTTTGGCAACTACATAAAAAGCCCCTCCGGGATTGGGCGAATACACACCATGGATAGCGTTTAATCCCTTTACTAATGTATCTCGGCGCGTAGTGTATTCTGTTGAGACGGCCTGGAAATAACTATCCGGCGTATCAACTGCGGCTTCTGCAGCAATTTGTCCTTCTAACGATGGACTTAACCTTGCTTGTGCAAACTTTAATGCGGTTTGATATAGTTCTTTATTTTTTGTGATAAGACACCCAATTCGGGCTCCACAAGCCGAGTAGCGTTTAGATACTGTATCAAGGACAATCACATTTTGTTCTAGACCATCTAAGTGCATAGGAGAAATAAATTCCCGCTCGTCGTAGCAAAACTCACGATACGCTTCATCAGACAGAAGGTAAAGGTCGTGTTTGATACATAGATCTTTAAGTGCGTTCAACTCCGGCTTTGAATATAAATACCCCGTCGGGTTGTTGGGATTACAAATGGCTATTGCTTTTGTTTTTGGTGTGATTAATTTTTCAAATTCACTAATCGCTGGAAGAGCGAATCCCGTTTCAATACTTGAAATGATGGGTTTTACAACAACACCTGCGCTACAGGCAAACCCGTTATAATTCGCATAAAATGGTTCTGGAATAATGATCTCATCTCCAGTATTCATACAAGCTTGCATAGCAATAGTGATGGCCTCAGATCCACCATTTGTAACGAGAATGTTGTCCGGATGAATATTATAGTTTATCTTGTTGTAGTATTCAGTCAGTTTATTTCTATAAGACGCAGTTCCTTCGGATGGCGTATACGCCCACACTTTGAAATCTATGTTTTTAAGTGCATTAAGCATAACTTCCGGCGTCTCAATATCAGGTTGACCAATATTAAGGTGATAGATTTTTTTACCTTCTTTTTTTGCTTTATCCGCAAATGGAGTAAGCTTTCTAATTGGCGATGCTGGCATCGCTACGCCTCTTTCTGATATTTTTGGCATCTTAGTTTGTTTTTTAGAATTGTTCTGCAAAATTAGTAAAAAGAATAAGATCAAGGGTGGTAAAATGCGACGATATGAGGACAGCGTTCCATGTCATACCGCTTGTAGGTACAATCCGATAGTTTGTACGTGCAGTAGATCACAACAGAGCTTAAACAAAAACAGGACTATCGATCGCGATAGTCCTGTTTTCAACACCAATGGTGAAATATTATTGTACGTTACCTTTTACCGTAAGCGTTTTAACAGGTGTTTTAGTGTTGGACTTAACAGTGAATTGCTTAGTAAATGGTCCTTTCGCTGCAGCATTATATGTAACGGTAATAGTCCCAGATTCTCCCGGTTTAACAGGCGTTTTTGTGAATTCGGCAACAGAACATCCGCATGAAGGTTTTACTTCGCTGATAATGATTGGGGCATCTCCATTGTTTGAAAATTTAAAATCATATGAAGCAGGCTGATTTTGCGGGATTGAACCGAAATCATGGGCTTCTTTTTCAAACTTAAATTCGCCTATAGCTAACGTCATTGACGTGAACCCAATAACCGCTATAAATACCGTCAACATTCCTAATATCTTCTTCATCATATTTATTTTAATTATACGTTATCTCTTCAAAAGATACGCCAAAAATACCACATATAATGTCGTTTTTAGCTTTTCGCTCCTATTTAGACAAAAATATTACAGTACCTTTTGTTAGATAATCCCTTCCTTTAGTAGATCTTGTATGTGGATAATTCCTTGATATTGATTTTCTTGCATGACTACCAACTGAGATATGTTAAATTCCCGCATTTTATGTAGAGCATCCACGGCTAATGCCTCGCGGTCGATTGTTTTGGGATCTTTAGACATGATATCGCGCGCAGTTAAATCGTTAAGATCTTCATATTTCTCTAACATGCGACGCACGTCGCCATCCGTTATGATCCCGATTACCCGTCCGTTTTCAATTACCGCAGTAGCACCAAGTCGATACTTTGTAATTGTAATGATCAAATCTCGTATTCGGGCCTCGGCTGACACTTCCGGTTTACCATTGTTGTCCGAAAGATCTTTAACTTTTAAGTATAATTGTTTTCCTAACGCTCCGCCGGGATGATATTTTGCGAAGTCGCGGTCCGAGAATTGACGACAAATTTGGAGGGAAACGGCAATCGCGTCACCCATAGCTAACTGCGCTGTCGTGCTTGTTGTGGGGGCTAAATTGTTAGGACAAGCTTCGCGCTCCACGGTGGTATCCAGTATGAAATCCGCATTTTGTGCAAGAAAGGAGGTTACGTTTCCGACCATGGCGACAAGCGTATTTCCTTTTTGTCTTAAAAAAGGGACAAGAACTTTGATCTCTGGGGTGGTGCCACTTTTTGACAAGGCAATTACCAAGTCATCATTCTGTATTATTCCAAGATCGCCGTGTATGGCGTCAGCCGCGTGCATAAAAATTGCAGGAGTTCCTGTTGAATTGAAAGTAGCGACCATCTTTTGCGCTATGATCGCACTTTTTCCTATTCCCGTAACAATGACCCTCCCTTTGAGTGTGAAGATGCGCTCCACAACCTGAACGAAATCGTTGTCAATTAGTTGAGTTAGATTTTGGATAGCATTAGCTTCGAGTTGCAATGTTTCAATCGCCGTCTTTTTAATGTCGATGTTGTGTATCACAGAAATAATGTCTATTTTTATATTAGAATACTGCAAAAGTAAGTTTTTAAAACTCAAATGAGTAACAGGTCCATCTAATTTTTTGCCCTATAGTCAATGGAAATAGAAAAATCACTATTTGACAATTTACAAGAATTTTTCGGCTTTGATAACTTTAAAGGTGATCAGGAAGCAATTATCACAAATATCCTAGATGGGAAAGATACGTTTGTGATTATGCCTACCGGAGGCGGGAAATCAATATGTTATCAATTGCCAGCTTTAATGAGTGAGGGTACAGCGATAGTAATTTCGCCGCTAATCGCATTAATGAAAAACCAAGTGGACCAACTTCGTGCCTTTGGGGGAAACGAAAGTATCGCGCACTTCCTTAATTCATCGCTGAATAAGGGTGAGATTACAAAAGTAAAACAAGATGTTTCTTCGGGTAAAACGAAGTTATTGTATGTGGCGCCGGAATCATTGGCGAAAGAGGAGAATATACAATTCCTAAGACAAATAAATGTTTCTTTTGTCGCTGTGGATGAAGCTCATTGTATTTCGGAATGGGGACATGACTTTCGCCCAGAATACCGTAAGATCAGGCAAGTCATAAACGGTATAGGCGATGATATCCCAATAATTGCCCTTACAGCGACTGCGACTCCCAAGGTGCAGTCTGATATACGGAAGAATTTGCAAATGACTGACGCAACACTGTTTAAGTCTTCGTTTAATCGTTCAAATTTATACTATGAGGTTCGAACAAAGAAAGATGTTGTAAAGGAGATCGTCAAATTTATTCGACAAAACGCTGGTAAGACTGGTATTATCTATTGTCTTAGTCGGAAGAAGGTTGAGGAAATTGCAGAAGTGTTAAACATCAATGGAATTAAAGCGTTGCCTTATCACGCTGGTCTTGATGCGAAAACACGTGCAGATACACAGGATAAGTTTTTAATGGAAGACGTGGAAGTGATCGTCGCGACTATTGCTTTCGGTATGGGGATCGATAAACCCGATGTTCGCTATGTTATTCACCATGATATTCCGAAATCGATGGAGGGGTATTATCAAGAAACAGGTCGTGCGGGAAGAGATGGTGGAGAGGGATATTGTCTAGCATTTTATTCGGAGAAAGATGTCGAGAAACTGACGAAGTTTATGAAAGATAAACCGGTTTCAGAACGAGAAATAGGTACACAAATCTTAAAAGAAGTTATAGACTACTCCGAGTCATCCGTTTGTCGCAGAAAGCAGATTTTGCATTATTTCGGTGAACAGTTCGATGAAATGGGCTGTAATAATATGTGTGATAATTGTAGGGAAAAGAAAACTTATTTTGATGCTGAGGAGTCAATACTTCAAGTCTTAAATTTCATCAAAGAAGAGGGGCATAAATTTGATGATCATCATATTATCAACGTATTTATTGGCCAAAACAATCAACCTATTTCCTCTTATAAACATGACCAGCATGTGTTGTTTGGTTCCGGAAAACAATTGGGGATAAACTATTGGAACTCACTGATACGTCAAGCAGAGCTTGCGAATTTTATAAAGAAGGACATTGATCATTACGGTTTACTTAATTTAACAGAAAGTGGAAAGAAATATTTAGCAAATCCCTATCCGATTAAGTTCATCCTTAATAAACCGATGGAGAAAGCTACGGATGATCGTTCTGAGATAATGCCACATGGATCAACAGCCGTTGACGTGACGTTACTTAAGATGTTGAAAGACCTGCGTAAGAAACTTGCAAAGCAAAAATCATTACCGCCGTTCGTCGTCTTTCAAGACCCTTCTTTGGAAGAAATGTGTACCCACTATCCAGTCAGCATGGATGAACTGAAGCAAATTCAGGGTGTCGGCGGAGGGAAGGCCGTGAAGTTTGGTAGTCCGTTTGTGGAACTGATAAAGCAATATGTAGCGGATAACGATATTGATCGTCCGCAAGATATGGTCGTAAAAAGCACTGCAAACAAGTCGGCTTTAAAAGTATCGATAATACAAAATATAGATCGAAAAATCGGACTAGATGATATCGCATTATCTAAAGGAATAAGTTATGAAGACTTGCTCAAAGAAGTAGAATCTATTGTGAACTCCGGAACAAAACTTAATATTGGGTATTTTGTAGATGAGATGATTGATAGTGATCGTCAGGAAGAAGTTTATGATTATTTTCGAACTGCTGAGGTTGACTCCATCAAAGAGGCATTAAACGAGTTGGGCGAGGAAGATTATACCTTTGAGGATATTCAACTTATGCGTATAAAGTTCATGTCAGAACTAGGAAATTAAATAAAACATATATGATTCATACTTATTTGCCAAATATTAAAAATGCTGATTCTTCACAGTTTTTTCTTATGGCAGGTCCTTGCGCGATAGAAGGAGAAGAAATTGCCCTTCGTATAGCTGAGCGCATCGTGAAAATTACAGATAAATATAATATTCCGTACATATTTAAAGGATCCTATCGTAAAGCCAATAGATCCCGCGTAGATTCGTTTACGGGCATAGGCGACGAAAAGGCTTTGAAAATATTAGAAAAGGTTGGTCAGACGTTTGGGGTGCCAACAGTGACTGATATTCATGAAAGCCGTGAAGCAGCAGTTGCGGCGGCTTATGTCGATGTCTTACAGATACCCGCTTTTTTATGCCGACAAACCGAACTTTTAGTCGCCGCAGCGCAGACTGGTAAGGTAATCAATATTAAAAAAGGTCAATTTCTTTCCGCAAGCTCTATGAAATTTGCGGTGGATAAAGTAAGAGAATCAGGAAATGACAAAGTTTTCCTGACCGACCGAGGAAATACATTTGGATACCAAGATTTAATTGTTGATTTTCGGGGTCTGCCGGAGATGCGGTCTTTTGATGTTCCAACGGTTATGGATTGCACACATTCTCTGCAACAACCAAATCAGGTGTCTGGAATTACAGGAGGAAAGCCAGAATTAATTGAGACGATAGCAAAGGCCGCAATTGCTGTTGGAGCTGACGGATTGTTTATTGAAACACATCCAGATCCAGCTAACGCTAAGTCTGACGGAGCAAACATGCTTCATCTAGATTTGTTAGAAGGGCTAATCGAAAAGTTGGTGCGTGTTAGACAGGCAATTTTATAGTGAAGACATTTTGATAAAATTGAGGTCTAGACATGATTTTCTAGGCCTTTTTTTGTCGATCGTATTTTTGGAAATATATGATAGATTTTTTAGGCGAGTTTGTTCACGCTTAAATTGATTTTTACTATTATAAATTAAATTTGAAGCAAAAGGAGGTAATATGGATTGGTTGTATGGCCCATGGCCTTGGTACGTCGGCGGAGCAATTGTTGGTCTGGTAATGATTTTCCTGATATGGATGGGTAAAAGTTTTGGGTTCTCGTCGAATTTTCGTACCATTTGTTCTGCATTAGGAGCCGGTCGGACTTGTGCTTTTTTCGATTTCAATTGGAAAGCACAGAAATGGAATTTGTTATTTCTCTTAGGTGCCATCATCGGAGGTTTTCTTTCTGCATATATAATTCCGAATCAGAGCATGCCGGATATTTCACCAACAACTATTGAACGGCTACAATTGCTTGGCATAACAAGTGGTGGTGAAAGTTATTATCCTACAGAGCTGTTTGGTATTTGGTCTTTCAAGAATGTATCATTATTGATTCTCGGGGGAATATTGGTTGGTTTTGGAACTCGATATGCAGGAGGGTGTACTTCGGGGCACGCCATTTCTGGCTTAAGTGACTTACAGCTCCCGTCTCTGATTGCTGTAATCGGTTTTTTTATCGGAGGATTGTTTATGGTGCATGTATTATTTCCTTTAATATTTACCATATGAGAGCTATAATATATATACTGTTAGGACTAATTTTTGGAGTCGCTATGTACAAAGGAGAAGCAGCCTCCTGGTTTAGAATTTTCGAAATGTTTAACTTTGATTCTTTTCATATGTACGGCTTTATAGCAACTGCACTGCTTGTGGGCTTGCCCGCAACACAATGGTTAAAGCGGAAAGGAAAAGATATTGATGGTCAAGAAATCCGTATATCCCCCAAAAGTCGTTCGATTACGCGTTATTTGTTTGGAGGTATATTGTTCGGTTTGGGATGGGCGCTGGTTGGTGCATGTCCAGGACCTATTTTTGTATTGATCGGCGCAGGGGTGAAGGCAATGCTTCTCGTTGCTATTTCTGCAATTCTAGGAACTTATTTATACGGGCTTTTAAGTAATAAATTACCACATTAAGCTGAAATAATAGTATTAACTGTCGGACTTATGATGATTGTGGGATATGTCTTAGCCATTCTAGTAGGTGTCACATTGGGACTGGTAGGAAGTGGTGGGACAATCCTTACCGTGCCCATTATGGTGTATTTAATGGGGGTGGATCCTGTTTTGGCCACGACATACTCGTTGTTTGCAGTTGGCGTCACTTCGCTTGCGGGATCAGTTCAAGGCATATATACCCGGGAAGCAGATTTTAATAAGGTGTTTTTGTTTGGACTACCGTCGCTTTTGATGGTGTTTGTGACGCGTAGCTATATATTACCTCTCGTACCGGAGGTCATTATTATTGGCAACTGGAGATTTGCGCAGGAGTTTGTGCTTATGGTATTATTTGCATGTGTCATGCTAATCTCGGGGGGCATGACAATTCGTGGCGCTAGTACAAAAATGGATCAAGTATTGCTGGTAGGTAAAAATAATGCTGTTGTTCTGATGATCCAGGGTCTTTTCGTAGGACTTGTGACAGGTGTCGTTGGAGCTGGAGGCGGTTTTCTGATTATTCCGGCATTAGTAAATTTTTATGGAATGCCGATGAAGCGGGCAGTGACCACCTCATTGGTAATTATTTCTATAAATTCATTTTTTGGTATCTTGGGCGATATCGAAAAATTTCCAAGATTCGACTGGTCTATTCTTTTAGGATATACTTTATTGGCGATCATTGGAATATTTTTTGGACTTAAAGCAAGCGCTAGAATCCATGGTCGTAGCTTGCGTAAAGGATTCGGGTGGCTCCTAATGTTGGTTGCTTTATATATAATCATACGAGAAGTATATATAGAGCAATAATCATGAGAAACCTCCATGTGCGTGAGTTTTTTTTAAAATGTAATTGATTTTAGATGTTCTTTCAAAATGTATATGATCAGAGCTTAGCTCAAGCAAGTTATTTTGTCGGTTGCCAAGATAAGAGGGAAGCCATCGTTATCGATCCCAAGCGGGACATTGAATGTTATTTGGAAATAGCAACGCGACATAATTTGCGTATCACCCATATTATTGAAACCCATATCCACGCTGATTTTTTGGCAGGTACGCGAGAGCTTGCCGCAAAAACGGGTGCCCAAATATATCTTTCAGATGAAGGTGGTGAGGATTGGCAATATCAATACGCCCATCAAGGAGTCCGGGATGGGGACGTGGTTAAGGTTGGGAATTTAACGTTGCAGGTGATGCATACACCGGGACATACCCCTGAAAGCATTAGTTTACTGCTTCGTGATCATCCTTCTAGTGATGAACCTGTCATGATTTTTACCGGTGATTTTATCTTTGTAGGTGACGTCGGAAGACCAGATCTGTTAGAGGTGGCAGCTGGCGTTCAGGGCAGTAAAGAGGAGGGAGCACACGCACTCTTTGAATCGTTGAAAAAATTCATAGCATTGCCCGATTATATTCAAGTTTGGCCAGGGCACGGCGCTGGATCGGCATGTGGCAAATCTTTGGGAGCAGTCCCTAATAGTACTGTTGGTTATGAAAAGATTCGAAATTGGGCTTTGCAATTCGGCGATGATGAAGAGGGGTTCATAGCTGAGCTCCTTGCCGGGCAACCTGAAGTTCCCACGTATTTTGCAAACATGAAAATCTGGAATAAACAGGAGCGGCCTTTGTACTTTGTTCCTACCACGTTTACCCAATTTCAGACAGCGCAGGTCGCGGGCCGAGAAGATATTATTTTGCTTGATACGCGAGATAAGAAGGAATATGCGTCGGGTCACATTTTGGGATCGATAAATATTCAGCATAAAAAAAGCATGGTGAATTGGGCTGGTTGGATGCTTCCATACGATAAACCATTTGTAATTATTGCACCGAAAGAACAGCAACACGAAGTTGCTAGAAAGCTTTCTCTCATTGGAATGGATAACATCGTTGGTTTTGTACCGGATATTTTTGATTCTGCATTAACCAAAGTAGATTTAGTAGATGATGTAATAGTTTCCGATTTGAAGGAT
>NZ_JABMCQ010000128.1 GCF_013179575.1 Sphingobacterium shayense
GAGCATATAATCTGGCACAGGAGATTTATAAAAATAACGATCATTGTCGTTGATTATACCGTCACCATTCAAATCCTCGTATACACCTTCAATTGGTAGGCCCTCTTCGTTGTATACCTGTTTGTGAACGCGGAAACTATTAGGAGCACGATTGATAACATGAGCCTGAATATTATTTCCTGTACTGCCAGAGATCCCACCAGTTTCGATCATATATTCAGGATCAGAAACGTCTGTTAAATTCGTTACTTTGCTGTTGTTGTATGTAAAATTAAATCCGAAATCCAATGCAAGGTCATCTGTATCAATAGCTTTTGCATTGATCGCTAGCTCTATACCTTTATTTTCCATGTTCCCCACGTTTGTAAGGAGCAGGTTACTAAAGTTCGTTCCTACCGGAATGGGAATTGTACTAAGTAGATCCTTTGTTCTTTTAAAATAAACATCTACACTACCCGTTAAACGCCCACGTACAAATCCATAATCTATTCCAGCATTGTATGTCGCTGTTGATTCCCAGCGGATATCTTTGTCATATGCAACTGGTGAATACATATAATAGAATTGATCACCTAATTGATACATTGACTCGTTGGAACTGCTGGTGTAATTTGCTAGATAGGAGTAGTTGGCAATACCGTCTTGTTGCCCTGTCTCTCCATAGCTTAGGCGTAACTTTAAATCTGAAATAGCATCATTCTCAGCAAGAAAAGATTCCTCTTTAATGCGCCAAGTGGCACCAATTGAGGGGAACACACCCCAGCGGTTATCTTCTTTAAATCGTGATGAGCCATCTGTACGGATTGTCCCGGAGATTATATATTTGTTATCGTAGGTGTAAATCAATCTTCCATAGTATGAAATCAATTTGTTTTGAGGCACATCGAATGCAAATGCGGGCGTGCTTAACACGGTACCGTCCGCGCTTGTGCGATCGTAGTTGTATACTTTGGATTTATAGTTATAGTACCCGTAACCGGCTGTAGCATTAATATTGCTCTCGGCGATATCCTTGGTATAGTTTAGATAGAACTCACCAACGGTATTGTTGATATCTGTTTTGTAGCGTGTAATTTCTCCTAAAGTATTAATCGTAACTGCAGCATAGTCGGGAATATAGGTATCGCCTTCGCCTTTAGATACGTCATATCCTAAATTCAAATTTGCGTTTAGCCCCTGGATAAATGGTAAGGCATAGTCGAGCTGTATGTTACCAAAGCTACGTGATACCTTTCCATTATCGTCTTTCAATTCCAATAACCCAAGTGGATTACGAGGTGCATTAGGGTTGGGATCGTATTGTTCGGTTGCCGAATTAAACTGCTTCCACTCGTAAAAGTTACCAAACCTATTCTCTTCATGAACGGCTTGTGTAGGATCAAACTGAATTGCCGCACCGATGGCGTTCTGATTACCGAATTTCGAATTTGAAAGTGATCCTTTCAAATTAATATCAACCTTTAAACTGTTGTCAAATAGTTTCGGTGCAAAATTTATCGATGCTGTTGTACGATCTAAATTGTCGCGCTTTAAAATACCTTGCTGATTTAGATAGCCCAAGGAAACGCGGTATGGAAGATTTGGCTTGAATGCGCCTGCAACGCTCAGACTATTGTCTGTTGAAAATGCCTGTCGGTATATCTCATCCTGCCAATCGGTATCGCTCTCCCCTAACGAGGCTATTTGTGCATCAGTCCCTTGTGCATTTACGTATTCACGAATCTGCTCAGCAGACATTAAGTCTACTTTTGCAGCTGCCTTAGCTAGTGAATTCTGTGTGCTAAAATTGATTTTCGGTTGTCCGCTGGCTCCTTTTTTTGTTGTAATTAAAATAACACCATTGGATGCCCTAGAACCGTAAATAGCCGTAGCGTTTGCGTCTTTGAGAACTGTGAATGTTTCGATATCCGCAGGGTTTATTAGGCTTAATGGATTCGCAACTCCAGAAATGGTACTTGAGGAAAGAGGAACACCGTCAATAACTATGAGTGGGTCGTTACTAGCATTAAGTGATGCACCTGCGCGCACACGAATAGTGCTTGCGGCACCAGGCTGCCCCCCGCCAGATGTAATTTGTACCCCAGCCACTTTACCGGTAATTAACTGTTCTGGCGTAGTGATCGCACCCTTTTGGAAATCTTTAGAGGAAACGGTTGTCATTGATCCGGTGAGCTCTCCCTTTTTCTGAGTACCGTATCCAATAACAATTACTTCCTCAAGGTTACTGGCATCCATGTCTAATATAAAATCGAATGTATTATGCCCCTGGCCTATCGTAATGCTTTGTTCCTGCGTTATATAACCGATCATGTTTACGGATACGCGATGTGCCTTGGAAGCGATATTATTTAGAATGTAATTTCCTTCTCCGTCAGCCGATGTAGATAATTGAGTTCCGAGGACAATAATTGTCGCTCCGGGAACCGCATTGCCTTGTTTATCAGTTATTCGCCCCTGTAAGTTGCCAGACTGTGCAAACGCGGTAATCTGAAGACACATCAGTAGTCCAACAACCATTACCCGGTGTAATGTAAAATTGTTCATTGTGTTAAGTTTTAGATTAGTAATTGAAGCTATTAATTGAACGTGCGTATAAAATTCCGTAGGAATAATGATTAGAAACGTTGAGTTTTGGAAATTTTGACACGATAAGGCGGCAGTTCACCCCTAGGTGCAACATTAAATCATCCATCAAACACAAAACTATTGCCTGGTTTATCATGCTAATATTGGTTATATCATAATACTGGGAACGTTCCCAAAAAATACAAAAGTTTAAACCGAGAAAATGCTAAAGTTAGCCTTTATACATTCGCTCAAAAAATTGTTAGCATTTCGGGAATGTTCCCGAAATATATCAAAGGTATAATGTTCCCGGAATATTCACAAAGAAAAATTTATATTTTTTTACTCGATTCCTGAAAATAGAGTTTGGACGGTAGTAAGGTCGTCTGTTGGTTATCGAGATTGACTGGTTTGGAAAGGCAGCGAAACAAGTAATTAGCTGCTTCCTTTCCCATCTCAAAAGCAGGTTGTTTTACCACACTAAGTGAAGGCCTTAATAAATCCGTAATGTCCAAACAAGAAAAACATATTAATTTTAAATCCTCGGGCACTCGAATATTTTCGTGCAGGGCCACACGTAACGTTGAAATTGCTAATCGCTCTACAGCCGCGAATATACCATCGGGTTTTTGTTGGTTTAATAGCATCCTTATGGCCTCGCTGTTAATATGGGCATCGTTAACAGTGTCCAGTACCAAATTTGGATCAAAGGGAATTCCGTTTTCCTTTAACGCCTGTTTGTATCCGTCCATGCGGATTTTACCAATAGACACATTTTGATTAATCACCGCGTAGGCGATCTTTCTACATCCATTTTCTATTAAATGCTGGGTTGCGGATCGACTTGATTCGAAGTCATTGCCCGTTACAAAAAAACTATTGAAATCTTCGTACGTACGGTCGAAGAATACAATTGGAATATCATGATCTCGCAATAACTGCAAGTGACTATGATCCTTTCCTTCTCCGGAGGCAGAGATGAGCACTCCGTCAACACGTCCATTTGCGAGTGAGCGAACGATAGATGCTTCGTTTTGTACATTGCTGTCCGTGACATAGATAAGCGTATGGTAATTTCGAGAACGTGCTATTAACTCAATACCTTTAATTGCCTGACTAAAAAAGTTGTTCCCGAATTCAGGAATGATAATAGCAATTGTAGCGCTCCGGTTACCTTTTAAGCTACTCGCATAAAGATTTGGAGCGAAGCCTAGCTCTTCTGCTTTTTCTAAAATCCGAGCCTTTGTTTTGGGACTGATATCATTGCTATCTCGAAATGCCCGTGATACGGTGGATTTGGAAAGTCCAAGTTGTTTTGCTAAATCAATAATTGTAATCTGTGACATTTGAGTGCTTTAACGATATCAAATATATTGCTTTTTAATAGTCAGCCAATAACAGTATGATAATAATTGCAAAAAATAATCGGCCACGTAAATCACAGACGACTTACTAGCTAGATAAAGAAAGCAAATACCAGTCATCAACTTAGCTTTCACGGTATGGAATTGGATCAACAAGCTGGAAGCGTACTTCGATTAACTCTCCTTGACGTTCCAATATTAGTTTAACATGATCTCCAGGTTTAGATTGTAGTCGCTGCATAACCCTTTGTAAAGTTAAACCACTGATAGAGCGACCGTTTATACTAACAAGCAAATCCCCTACTCGGACTCCAGCCTTCTCCGCGGGAGAAGCTTTCCGAATACCTGATACGCGATATATTGGCTTTAAAACAAATTTATATTGTACATTATGATTATCAAAGTTAATGGTAACTCCTTTATTTTGGGGCTGCATGGGGTCATCGCTTCTAGATTGCTTAATACGAACAAGTTCCTTTGACCATTCCATCCCATCGTGTTTTATATCCAATCCAGCCATGTTAAGTACGAAAGGCTTATTGAAATTTTTGTTTTTACGCAAAAACAGTAATTGCTGCTGATAATCAATTAGTAGATGGAATCTTTGTAAGATTTGACTGCCTATAGAACCGACCCTATTTTTTGCCAGCTTCCGTTCAAAAACTGCGCTTGAATCTGGGTACGCAATTATTGGGTAGTCAATCTCAAAATCTTCAATTGCTACCTTTTTAATCCGATTGCGTTTCCCATGAATTACGCCACTGAACCCCCTTCCTATGTATTCTTCAACGTAGGGTTCTCTAACTTCAAATTGTTCAATACGAAAAGGGAATACCATTGCTGCGTCTGTATTCCCCATATCAACAAGCATTTTACTGGTTAGCCATTTGTCACGAAATAATAGTTCTGCCTCGATATAAGGACGGTGTCGTTCGATCTCAATTTGCGTATTTTCATATTTTCTAACCTCTCCGCTATAATCGTAACCTGATGGATAGAGGGTTAATCGTTTTTTTATATAATCTACTTTTACAGGAAAACTGTGGAAAAAATGCGATCCTAATATTCCATTTATTGCCACACCAACGTCACTAGAGATATCCAAGTCGTCAGCTTGGATGACGTATATAGAATGTAAAGAATCGACGGCTACATCATCAATTTCGACGATGTTTTCTGTTGATAATATGCCGTCAATACCTCCCTCGCTTCCAATTCCCTGAAACCTAATTTTATTTTGATTATGTAGATAGAGGCTGTCTCGGTTATTCGCAAAAAGAATCGTCTCCTTTACTCCCGTATCTAACAGAAACGAGAATGCGACGCCGTTTATAGTAATAGGAACTAACACGACATTATTAATAAGCTCAAATTTGAATGTAAGCGGTTTCCCACTGCGTAACTGAAATACGCCCTGCCCCAATGCTAAAAAGGGAAAGCATAAAGCAATCAGAAATAGAGCGTGTCTCATTTATAATCGGTAACTACACGAAGTTAAGCTTTTGCGATCAATAATGATAATTTCCATAGGTAAGATTGTTCTGCAAAAACAAGGAACTTTATAAAATTGGATTTCAAGGATTAATGGTCGACTGGGCGATCGCCCATGGTATTAATATTTCTATTCTTTTTTGCTGATGATAATTCTAGATAAATTGATCTTCCTAAGCGTTGCGAAACGCTACAAAACTATAAATATCTAGCGCATTGCGAACTACGACATGTTAAATATTGAAAATTTATGTATTTTTGGATGCATCAGATATTAACGGAATTTTATAGGAATTACATGGGAAAATACATCGGGAACGCATTCCTTTTTTTTTGTCTAACTTTAACGGCTTGCAATCAAAACAAGGCTAAAGTTACCGACCCTGCTGAACAACGCAGAAAAGATTCAATAGAACGCGTTAAACAGGCTGAGGAAGCCGAGAGGCAACGTCCGAGAACTGCAGATGATATCGACCTAAAAAAAGAACTCTCCTATGATCAGCACACCCTTGAGGAGACATACGACTATGAAGATACGACTCGCCAATTCCAACTCGATAAAATTAGAGATTATCTTGCGTTGGTCGAAAATTTCCAACGTGAAAAGGCTTCCTATGTAGTTTTGGAAAATCGAAAAAACAAACATGGTGAGGCCCCTCTTGTAAAGAATTTTCATCGGAACGAATACAAATTAGTTTCCGACTCGTTGGGTACGGAACGATATGAAGGAATTCCGTTATATCTGCCCGGAGATGTTGAAGCGCCTACCATTTACGGACGAGATGGAGCACTTGCGAAGCTGCGCAGCAGTGATACAATCGATATGGTTAAAGTTGAAGGGGTGTCGTTCCAGGGCGAGTTCGAAGTTCCGAGACGTTATATTAAACCAATTGGAGATTCGGTTACCTTCTACCATGTCGCATTTCCTGATGTAACAAACCAAAATATTTTAACTGCAGAACGTGTAGGGGATTGTAAATGGGTGATCAGAAGTATGAATCCAGCTACTACCGGGCGGCATAAACCTCCTTATGCGCACGATACACCAACAGGTATCTTTGTCGTACAGGAGAAGAAACCGAAAATGTTTTATTACCGGGATGGGACAACATCAATTGAGGGCTATGCACCGTATGCGAGTCGCTTCACCAATGGTGCATACATTCATGGCGTGCCGGTAAACAATCCTAAAGGTAAGATCGTAGAATACAGTTGGTCATTGGGTACAACCCCAAGATCTCATATGTGTGTGCGCAACGCTTCTTCTCATGCAAAATTTGTATATGATTGGGCTAAAAAGTATAATTCGTTAGTAATTGTAATTAATTGATATTCACATTATTTAACATTTTTGCCGCGGGATTTTTCGTAATTTTGGCCCGGAACTAAAGAAAAGTGCTTATGCGTAGTATGATATTTGTGTTGTTGACATGTTTTTTAGTGAGTTATATTCCAACAGGAATTACAGATCCTTCAGTAGCTGAAGCAGCAAATTCTAAGCCTTCAGAAGAAATCAAAAAAATAGAAAAAAAATCAACAGCAAATATTCTTTATGAGAATATGAAATTAGCGGGTGTCTTAAATTTTGATGCCTTCGAACAAGCGTTGCAAGGATATGAACAGCTGAATCCTAGCAAGAAAAACATCCTTACTGTGATTGATTTTACTTTACCTTCAAGTGAGAAGCGTATGGTAGTTATCGATATGGATAATCAAAAAGTTTTATTTCATAATATCGTTTCTCATGGTAAGAATTCTGGAGAGAAGTATGCGACATCTTTCTCGAATAAACATGGGTCATTACAGAGTTCATTAGGTTTTTTCTTCACAGAAGGCACCTATCAAGGCGGTAATGGCTATTCTCTTATATTAAACGGATTAGAAAAAGGTATTAATGACCAAGCGAAGGCGCGAGCCGTGGTTATTCACGGAGCAGACTATTGCAGTGAATCTTTTATTAAATCTACCGGTCGATTGGGACGTAGCTATGGTTGTCCTGCTTTACCAAGAGCATTAACGAAACCCATTATCAACACGATTAAAAATGGATCATTAGTCTACATATACGCGGACAACGATCAGTACCTTGCGAATACAAATATTGTAAAACAGGTAACATCAAAAGGTTTGCTTGCGCAGCATGATCAAACTGATAGTCTCTCGAATTTAAATTAGAAGCCCCCAAAAATTCAGATGCTCTTTAATATTCGCTTTCACGAAATATTAAAGAGCATTATTTTTTACAAGGCTTTCGAAGATATAAACTCCAAATTTCTATCCGAATAGCCGGAAGTTAAAAGTAATCTCTGCTGAAAGAACCATCGTAAAATATACGGATATGAAAACTGTACATTGAGCAATTCGGGCGCCGGATTTAAAGAAAATTAAAGAGTTCTATAACAAGTGTTTAGCCGCTAAACAAAAGATCAGTTTACCGCTAGATAAACTGATCCTTTAAAAAATTACAATTTCTATTATTATATTGTTGCAATCGCTGTATTAAAAGTTGATGATGGACGCATTGCTTTAGAAGCTAGTTCATCATTAGGAAAATAATATCCACCTATATCTTGTGGACTTCCTTGAGCACCAATAAGCTCATCATTTATTTTTGACTCTTGCTCCTGTAAAGAAGTAGCAAGCTTGCTAAAAATGGCTGCCAGTTCGCTGTCTTTAGTTTGTGCAGCTAAAGCTTCAGCCCAATATAATGTTAGATAGAAATGTGAACCGCGGTTGTCAATCTGTCCAACTTTACGTGCGGGCGACTTATCATTTGCTAAGAATTTTTCGGTTGCAATATCTAAAGTTTCTGCAAGCACTTGAGCCTTATCATTCTTTTGTGTCTCAGCGAGGTGTTCAAACGACGCTCCTAAGGCTAAAAATTCACCTAGCGAATCCCAACGAAGGTATCCTTCGTTAACAAATTGTTCAACGTGCTTCGGTGCCGAACCGCCTGCCCCGGTCTCAAATAAACCACCGCCGTTCATTAACGGAACGATCGATAGCATTTTCGCCGACGTTCCAACCTCTAATATTGGGAATAAATCTGTAAGGTAATCACGTAATACATTACCTGTCACAGATATTGTATCTAATCCTTTACGAATGCGTTCCACAGAAAACTTAGCTGCTTCTATTGGAGAAAGTATGTGAATTTCTAAACCTTCAGTATCGTGATCCGCTAGATATTTGTTTACTTTTTTGATTATTTCTCTATCATGCGAACGATTTTCGTCCAGCCAGAACACTGCAGGTGTTCCTGATAACCGAGCACGATTAACTGCTAGTTTAACCCAGTCTTGAATCGGAGCATCTTTTGCTTGGCACATACGGAAAATATCACCTTGTTCAACCGGCTGTGCCATTAAAACTTTACCTTCAGCATCTACAACATTGATTGTGCCTGCAGATTTCGCTTGGAATGTTTTATCATGGGAACCGTATTCTTCGGCTTTCTGTGCCATCAAACCAACATTTGGTACAGAGCCCATTGTTTTTGGATCAAAGGCACCATTTGCTTTACAATCTTCAATTACAGCTTTGTAAACACCTGCATATGAACGATCTGGGATAATTGCAATTGTGTCTTGCGGTTTGCCTTCTTTGTTCCACATTTGTCCCGATGTACGGATCATTGCAGGCATCGAAGCATCAACGATTACATCTGAAGGTACATGTAAATTGGTAATTCCTCTGTCAGAATTCACCATCGCTAGATCAGGACCATCTGTTATCGCTTTCTCAATGGCGGCTTTGACTTCTGCCTCTTGCGGCGTTCCAGCAATCTTATTATATATCTCTCCTAAACCATTGTTTTTATTGATACCCAAAGTCTTAAATAGGTCTCCATATTGCGCGAATACATCTTTAAAGAAAACTTCAACGATAGCGCCAAAGATGATGGGGTCAGAAACTTTCATCATTGTCGCTTTAAGATGTGCAGATAGTAAAACACCAGCTTCTTTTGCCTCTTCAATCGTTTTGGCAACGAATGCTTTTAATTTTGCTATGTTAAGTACCGAAGAATCGATCACTTCACCTGCAATTAACTTTCCGTATGATTTAAGTTCGGTAGACTGTCCATCTGCAGCAACAAATTCTATTTTGAACTTTCCGTCGTTTTCAACGGTAAGTGATTGTTCAGTTGAATAGAAATCACCGTCGGTCATTGATGCTACTTTAGTTTTACTGTCCGAGGACCACGCTCCCATGCTATGAGGATTTGCTTTGGCATAATTCTTAACTGCCTTGGGAGCACGACGATCCGAGTTACCTTCACGTAGCACTGGGTTAACAGCAGACCCTAAGATTTTAGCATATGTCGCTTTAATGATTTCTTCTTCTTCGTTTTCGGCCGTATCTGGATAGTTAGGTACATTGTACCCAGCCTTTTGCAATTCAGTTATTGCGCCCTTTAGCTGCGGGATAGATGCGGAAATGTTTGGTAATTTGATGATGTTCGCATCTGGACTAGTTGCTAGTTGTCCCAGTTCTGCTAACGCGTCAGAAACTTTTTGATCGGGACTTAAATACTCTGAAAAATTAGCTAGAATCCTGCCTGCTAATGAGATATCTCTTAATTCTACTTCTATGTTTGCTGTTTTAGCAAATGCTTTTACGATTGGCAAAAATGAATAGGTCGCCAACAGTGGCGCTTCATCAGTTTTAGTGTAAATAATTTTGGATGACATAATTTTCTATTGAAATTCAATTGTTTTACGGATAAGCATAATATAACACACTTAGATTGATCACAAACTGTGTCTATTAAAAATTGGCTTAAAGATAAGCATTTGAAACTAAAATGCCATATCAGTTTTAAATATGACTTTGCTGAAATACTATATGGCCGAGTTGAACAAATCGTGTACTGCAAGGCGCCGAATACCCGAATTGTTGGCCACGAATCCTGCCTTTACAATTTCTTTGGCAAGTTGTTTCGTCGTTATTGATCGATACTGATTAAATAGTCCCATTTTATTTAGTCCATCAAGGATTTTACCAGTGACTTTTTCCATTTTTCGGGTAGTGTCAGGCCGTATTATCATTCCTGGTTGTATAATTGTTAGCTGTGGGAAATTTAACGCGCAAATATTATCCTCTAGGGTTCCCTTCATTCTACTATAAAAGAACATCGAATCTTTATCCGATCCCACCGCGGAAAGTAGGACGAAATGCCGCACCTCTTGTGATTTACAAAGGGCAGCAAAGTGTAGTTGATAGTCGTGATCAACGACCCACTGAGCTTCTTTACTACCGGCATCTTTTAGGGTTGTACCCAAACAGGAAAATGCGAGGTCCCCGTGCAGATGCGTTTCGTAATCTTGCATCTTATCAAAGTTTATTTTTACAACCGTTAATTTTGGGTGTATATCTTCTATTTCACGGCGTACCAAAGCAACCACAGCTGTTATTCTTTTGTCTGCCAATAGTTCCTTTAGTACTTCTTTACCTGTTGCGCCTGTAGCCCCGATGATAACAGCTTTCATAGTTTTTTATTTACTTTATCATATTACATCAATCGTCGTACCATCTTCTATCGGATGTGACGTACAAATCAAACAACGGCCTTTCTCCACTTCCCTATCCGTTAATACTTCGTTATAATCCATCCGAACAGCCCCCGTTGTACACTGAGAGATGCAGGTACTGCACATCCCAGATTTACAGGAATACGGAAGTTTGATTTTATGTTCAAGGCCAACGTCAAGCACCGTTTTATTATAAGGGACTGTCAATTCATATTCTTTTCCTTGAAATCGTAATATTATATCGTATGAAGTTGTGTCAACCGGTATCTCGTCTTTTTCATCTTCATCATCTTCTTCGTCCGGAAAATGAAACGTTTCTTTGCGTATATCGGCATCTGGAATCCCTAGTCCAAGCAACGTGAAGCGTACTAGATCCATATAGAATACTGGACCACAGGTGAAAAATAACGCATGCTTATTTTCTGGCATACGTTCGTTGACAAAACGAAGTAGGTTCTCGCGGTTCAGATGGGCATTTAATAAATTCTTAGAGTTGGAATATATCCAAATAATTTCCAGACGATCTACAAATTTTTTTTGCCATTCTTCCAGTTCATCTTTGAATACAGTCCGTTCTGGTGAGCCATTGCTATAGATTAAAACGATCTTACTATTTGTCTCCCTCGTCAATGCTGTTTTTAATATGGAATATAAGGGTGTTACCCCCACGCCTGCTGCAAATAAAAATATAGTACGCGAGGATTCGGGTTCCGGTTCATAAGAAAATAGTCCCTGCGGAGCCAGAACATCAATGATATCGCCTACCCGGGTCCGGTGATGTAAGAGTCTGGAAATTTCCCCATTATCAACCCTCTTTACAGTGACCGCAAGCGGTTCATCAACATCAGGAGAACTACTAAATGAATATGATCGACGAACTTCACGTTCGCCAAACGTGAACGACATCGTTAAGAACTGCCCGGCTTTATATGCAGGGTAATCTCCCGATAAATCTTTGAAAGTAAGAGTAACATTGTCATTTGGTTGCTGAATGATATTTGTAATCTCGAATTTGTACATATCTAAAAATACTGTATTTGTCGTTGGTGGGCAAATAGAAAAAATCTATGCCCAATAAAAAATCCTGACAGTGTTAACTGTCAGGATTATAGTTATTTAATAAAACTCAATTAGAGTTTACGTTTTACTTCTACTTGTTCGTATGCTTCGACGATATCACCAACGAGTATATCATTGAAACGATCGATATTTAAACCACATTCATATCCTTGACTTACTTCCTTAACGTCGTCTTTGAAACGTTTTAAGGATGCTAATTTACCGGTATGAATAACAACACCGTCGCGTATCACGCGGATATCGTTATTTCGGTTAATTTTACCTTCCCGAACCATACATCCGGCAATTGTACCCACCTTGGATATTTTAAAGGTTTCCCGAATTTCAACCTCTGCAACAATTTTCTCCTCGAATTTTGGTGCTAACATGCCTTCCATTGCAGATTTAAGCTCATCAATCGCGTCATAAATGATCGAGTAAAGACGTATATCGATCTGTTCGTTTTCTGCAAGCTTACGCGCATTTTGTGTCGGACGTACTTGGAAACCGATTATGATCGCATCTGAGGCTGAGGCTAACAATACATCTGATTCAGAAATAGCACCCACGGATTTGTGAATAATATTTACCTGTATCTCGCCAGTCGATAACTTTAATAATGAATCGGATAACGCCTCAATTGAACCGTCCACATCACCCTTAACAATAACATTAAGTTCTTTAAAGTTTCCGATTGCCAAACGACGTCCGATTTCATCCAACGTAATATGTTTGGTAGCACGCATACCTTGCTCACGTTGTAATTGTAGACGTTTATTTGCA
>NZ_JABMCQ010000129.1 GCF_013179575.1 Sphingobacterium shayense
CCTCCATTTGCTTGGTTTCCATACCACTGAGAATACAATAGTTTGTGAATACCATCCACCGCTGCCATGGCGTTGTTTGTCGTTGCGAACACCGTCTCGGGCGAAATAATAGACGTCGGAGTGAGTTCAAGTTTTTCGCTACATCCAATAAGTGTGTTCCCAAATAGGAAGGTAGCGAATATATATATATATGCTTTATTTAATATCTTCATCTTGAATTTCTTTTAATTATAAACCAAAATTAACACCAAAGTTAATTACTCTTGCAGGGGAATAAGAGGAGGTACTTTGTACGCCTGTAATCCCAGAGAATGTGTTCATCCCTTTTCTTGCGGTTACAAAAAATACGTTTTCTGCGCTTGCGAAGACGCGTGCGCGTTTAATTCCAACGGATCCGAATAGTGTCTCAGGTAACGTATAGCTCATGTTTATAGAGTTAAGACCGAAATAATCCGCACGTGTAAGGAATCTGCTTGAGGTAGCTCCATGTTGGTTTGTACGGCTTAGATCCATACGAGGCACATCGGTAACATCACCAGGCTTCTGCCAAGCATTTAGCAGGTCTTTATGGAGGTTACTGCCGTTTGTACTTCCTGACGACATGAATCCTGCATATTGGCTGTCATAAGCCCACCCGCCAATGCTATAAGTAAATACGAACCCTATGTCAAATCCTTTATACGAAAATTGATTTGAGATGCTCCCATAAACTGTAGGGAGAGCTGATTTGCCAATCCAACCTTGTTTCGCATAGTTTTGGTTATAGGTCAACGTGTCGGTTCCGAGTATTTTAAAATTTTCCTCATAATTGTCTGCATTGGGGTCAATTGTAACCCCATCTTCGATACCGCGATATAAGGCCATTCCATTTTCAGGATCTACCCCATAAAAATCACGTGTATAATAGTCGTACATTGAATGCCCTACAGCTCGTTTATAGTAACTTGATATTATCTCCGGTGTCTCTGCTGGCATTTTTGTTATTTTATTTTTAATCGTGCTAGCATTTAATGTTAAGTTCCAGTTGAAGTTTTCTTTTCTTATTAAGGTTCCTGTGATTGAAAACTCAAAACCGGAGTTTCGCATGTTGCCTACGTTTTTGTAGATTGAATAAGATCCGTCTGTTGTTCCCCCATTATGGTACGGTTGGTTTACCTCATAAAGTAGATCTGAGCCCAGCTTGTTGTAGTATTCAAAAGTACCGGTAATGCGGTTATTTAGAAAACCAAAATCCACCCCTATATCAAAAGGCTTTTGGACTTCCCATTTTAAATCGGCGCTACCTATATTGGATAAAACTGCACCGGAATATGGGCCATTATTCAAAATTGAATATCCCATTTGGTAGGGGTAATAAACAGGATCTCCGTCGCTATCTAAAAAGGCATTATTGCCAAGTGCTCCGTAAGATGCTCTTAACTTGAATAGGTCAACCCACGATAGATCTTTTATGAAATTTTCTTGATCAATTCTCCAAGCTCCGCCGACAGACCAGAATATTCCCCATCGGTTATGTACGGGTATTTTTGAATCACCATCGTAACGTAACGAACCACTAAAGTAGTATTTCTTTTGATAATCATAATTTGTTCTAAGGAAATAACTCTCTAGAGTTTTTTCCCGGAAACTTTCATCTAATCCTGTGATATCGGTGAAGTTTGAAAAGACATAGAAGTTTTCGAATCCTTCCCCTTGCCTTCTACCCCAGAACCCTGAATATTTATAGTAATTATATTCGTGACCTGCTGTAGCTTCGATGCTGTGGTCTCCTATGACGGTATTAGCCTGTAAAAGCTGGTTAAACAAATAGTTGTGAGTGCGGTAAGCGTCGCGATACATTCTGCCCGCAGGTGCACCGTCGCCAACAATCGTATTCTCATAGGACATCGAGGTTGTATTGTATACGTCGGCGCTTAGATTAGTTGTGAACTTTAACCACGGTAATAATTTTATATCAAAATATGTCCTGGCCGTAATTAAGTCTCCGCTACTCTTATCTTGGTTCCAAAGGTTTTCAGCAATTGAATGACGCCCACTATTAAAAGGTCGAGAAATACCGTATTGTGCAGACAGGTTTCCGTAATCAAAGATCCGATTTCCTAATTCGTCGAGGATGTATTCTCCGTTGCTTTGGTTATGGACGTATACCGGGTATATTGGCGCTATTGATCTTGAGAAGTAAAAAGGATTTACGATACCCGTTCCAGTATTAGCGGAATTTCCAGAGTAATGAGAGCCAGTCATGTTTAGTCCGCCACTTAACCAGTTAGTTATTTGGGTATTCGCATTTAAGCGAGCCCTATATGTTTTTCTATTTGAACGTAAAGCCCAGCCCTCTTCGTCTAAAAAGTTTAATGAAGTGTAAATGTCCGAGTTGTTAAAGCCCGTTTTATAGGTGATTCCGTATTCATTGCGGCGGCCCGTTCTGGAGCTTTGTTCTAGCCAATCTAAGTCGTCAGCATATTTTAATGTCGCATTTGGATTCAAACTACCATCTGTTCCGATCAGCTCGCTATTTGGTGTGTTGAATGCGTTATAGTTTCCGACAAATTCGATTAAATCGTCAAATGTTTGATTGTTATACGTCTGTTTTCCATTTGCATTTCGTCCGTATAAACCGGAGGCTAATTGTGCCGCCACATCCGATGGAACGCCGCTGTTGTACTGATAGGAATTTTTCATCGCTTGCCACATCAGCTGATAATATTCACCTGCGTTTACCGTATTATATCCCGGTAAAACATTGGTATTCGTTCCGAACTGCGTTTTAACATCTAGGCTAGATTTTCCTTCTTTTCCACGTTTTGTAGTGATCATAACAACTCCATTAGCTCCTCGTGATCCGAACATTGTGGTCGTTGCAGCATCTTTTAATATTGAAATGTTTTCAATATCGTCTGGGTTGATATTCGCCATACCTCCATTGAATTCGATCCCATCGACAACTATTAATGGACTATTGCTTGATGAATAGGACCCAATTCCTCTGATACGAATAGTGGGGCTTGAGCCGGGTGCGCCACTTGGAGATCCCGTTTGTACTCCTGGTCCAGATCCCTGTAATGCCGATAAGGGATTGGATAAAGGTCTTTTGTCTAGGTCTTTTGCCGATATCGTGACTGCTGAACCTGAGAAATCCTCCTTTTTAACAGTTCCATAAGCGACTACAACGACTTCGTCTAACGATGTTTCCGATTCTACGAGCGATGCATTGATTAACGTTGAGGTGCCGATACTGATTCGCTGTTCAAGAAATCCAATGGCGGAGAAAACGAGAACATTCCCATTGTTATTAATGGTAATCGAATAATTTCCATTTTGATCGGTTTGCGTAGCGAATTCAGCGCCTTGAACTTTGATTGTGACTCCGGAGATCGGGTTCCCGTCCCGCTGAGCGGTTACGCGCCCATTTACAACTCGATTTTGCGCAAAGGATCCTCCAATAAAAAGGATACAAAGCAAAAGAGTGCTAAGTAATTTTTGTTTCATAAAGGTTGTTTAGTTAAGTGAATTTAAATCCGTACATCTCCATATTCGGATTTGGTATGAATCTATTGATTTGTTATTCAAATATAGATAACAAAGCCAGGATATGAAAAATACATCTTTTAAGTAAACAGGGCGAAATATTTTATTAGCGCTCGACTTTATTATAGCCGTTCATAGAATCGGATTGTTTAGTTACATGGCTGTTTTTCAGTCAGTTATTATTTTTGTATTGGCGATTTTTTTTAAATTACCATGCGATTAGGGTAATTTTTTGGAACCAGATACTTACGAAAGTGACCCAATTTAGAATTGATTTTAAGAAAAATACGTTTAATTTTTGATAAAATATGTTTACAATATAATTAAAAAAAGCACGTTCCCGCAAAATATATTTTGACCGCGATTGGGGGCTTATAAAGTTGTCTCTATTTCCTAAATCTCGATCAGGAATGAGCGGCACGCTGTAAATTATGAAACCAGGAGGTTCTAAATTGACGTTATATACGACGTATTTTATTTTAATTTCTCGTTGTTTTTGTGACGATCAATATCGCGAATTGTTTTCTTTTCCAAATTTTTTTCCAACGCATCCGTTAAATCTATTCCTGTTTGATTTGCCAAACACATCAAAACAAACAATACGTCTGCCATTTCATCTGCGAGATTAACTTCTTCATCAGATTTCTTAAACGATTGCTCGCCGTATTTTCTGGCCATAATACGGGCAACTTCGCCTACTTCTTCCATGAGTATAGCTGTATTGGTCAACTCGTTAAAGTATCGAATGCCTGTAGTTTTGATCCATCTGTCGATCAGAGTTTGTGCTTGTTGAATAGTCATGTTGATATTATTAAAAATTATTTCGGTCTTTACTATCCATTATTATGGTTACGGGACCGTCATTCTTTAGATCGATCTGCATGTCGGCTCCAAAAATACCGAGTTGCACATTTTTGTCCAGTAGTTTATTTAAGGTCGCTGTCATCTCTTCATACATTTTTTTTGCGAATAATGGTTTTGCAGCGCGAATAAATGATGGACGATTTCCTTTTTTTGTTTGTGCAAAAAGTGTGAACTGTGAGATGAGAAGTATGTCGCCATTCAACTCGAGAACTGATTTATTCATCAATCCTTGTTCGTCTGAAAATATTCGCATATTTACTATTTTATTTGCCAACCAATTAATTTCGGAACTATCGTCTTGTTCTTCAACGCCAAGAAAAATTAGAAGTCCCTGATTGATCGCTCCCGTCCGTTTTCCATTTACTGTACAGGAGGCATGGCTGACGCGCTGAATGACTGCTCTCATGCTGCAAAATAAAAATAAAAGGTAACTAAGAAGAGCTAAAGGTTAAAAAATATACCGATGATACATTTATAGATGCCCAACATAGTAAGTTCACTCGTTGGGCATCGAAGGTATTTGAATAGATGTTTAGAACTGAATGTTCAAACCCAATAAGAAATTCGTTTCCGCTTGTGGATAATAAGCATTCCCGTATAGCCGATCGCCATTTGGTGTTATTCCACCATAAGTATATCCATGAGATTCATATTTCTCATTGAAAATATTGTTTATAGCTAGGTTTGCATCTATATTCTTGATATCCCAAATAGAGAAACTGTACCGAAATCTTAAATTATTTACAAAGAATGGGTCAACGCTTCGATTCGTTTCGGCGGTGTTATCAAGATATTGACGAGAAACGTATTTGCTTGATAAACTAATTTCGAAGGGTTTGATTGGGGCGTAAGAGAATTCGTTAGATAACACTGTCGACGGTGAAAATGAGATAGTTGTTGAGTTAAATTCTCTAACGACTTGAGGGGCTCCGGTCTCATTCCAATTCTCATCGATAACTGTTAGATATTCGTGATAGTTTTTGATTTTGTTGTCACTAATTCCCGCAGTTGCTCTCCAAGAAAATTTCGATGAAACTCTCCATAAACCATCAAATTCAAGCCCTATCCGATAACTGTCTGGCACGTTTTCACGAATCGATCCACCGACATCATTTATTTCTCCAGTTAATATTAGCTGATCTTTATAAAACATACCATACAGGTTTGTTCCTAAATTTATATTTTCTGTTCTCCAACGATAGCCTGCTTCAATGTTATGCATTTTTTCACCTTTAGGGCGGGAATTTGCCGTAGATTCTACGTAATCGTCACGTACAGGCTCTTTGTTTGCAAACGCATACGAAGCATATAAGTTGGAACGGGGCGACAGGATATATGTAGAGCCTATTTTTGGGTTAAAAAAATGATGTCTGACGTTTACATCTGCTAACTCATGGTTGTGATTATATCCTTGAAATGTATAATCAACAAATCTGTATTGTAAGTCTGTAAAAAGATGAAGTTTTCCGAAGACACCTGTCCATTTCCCATAGATATTTGCGTCATTTTTTTCAGCATCGTTAAAGTAATACTTGTCGCCAATTTTACTGTCTGAGGCGTATTGCGCCCAGATTATCTCACCATAATGATCCCCGCGATATTGATTGGCAGCGCCACCTAATATTAGGCTATGCTGCGCGTTAAATGTATGATTTATTGAAAATATCGTTCCATAGAAGTGGTTATCCAGCCATCGTCGTCTGATTAAGTCCGTTGTTGAAATGGTTGCGCTGTCTATTTTAATTGGACTCAGGCCATATGCGTTAAAGTCTTGTTGCGACTTAAACTCTTCATAATAACCTGCTCCTCGTGTGTAATGAAGAGCAGCGTTAAAAACAGTATTCGTCGTTGCAAAATAACTATAATGTAGATGATGGTGTGTTTGTGTATAATTGTCTGTTTGATTTTCGTAGTCAAATCCGTTATACCTACGATTGGTTTCTAGCAACTCTTCAGGAACTCCGTCCCACGCTTGGTAGGTTTTTTCCCGTCCGGAAAATATAGTTGCTTTTAGTTGATGTTTTCGACCATAATATCCCGCATCGAAATAAAAAGATTTTAGATCCGAACTCGCTCGTTCGATATATCCGTCTGAACTAATCCGTGAAAGACGTGCGTTAAAAGCAAACTTATTGTCGATCAAACCGGACCCTACCTTAACGGTGTTTTTCCACGTGTTGTATGAACCAAACGTGTTATTTAATTCGGCGTTGGGTATTGTGTCTATTTCATCGGACTGTATGTTTAGTGATGCTCCAAATGCCCCAGCTCCGTTTGTAGAACTTCCAATTCCTCTTTGTATTTGTATACTTTGTGTACTTGATGCGAAGTCCGGTAGGTTTACAAAAAATGAGCCCATACTTTCCGCATCATTCAATGGAACACCGTTTAGTGTCACATTGATCCTTTGGTTGTTTGATCCGCGTATCGTAATATTCGTGTATCCAATGCCAGCTCCAGCATCTGAGCCTACAACAACTGAAGGTGTTTGGTCGAGCAGGTAAGGGAGGTCTTGACCTAAGTTGTTTTTTCGAATTTCTTCTTTTGTGATGTTTTTGTATGTTGTTGCCGCGTTATCTCCAACGCGTGTCGCCGATACATATACTTCGCCAGTTTGTCGGTTTTCCAGTTGAAGTTCTACGTCGATCGATGAGAACTTCTCTAAATCTACAGCTTTTTTGTAAGTATAATAACCAACAAACCGAACGTTTAATATCGTTGAGTTCCTTTCAAATTCATCGAAGATTACTTTTCCATGCTCATTGGTCGCTTTGATTTGATTTTGTAATTCGACGGTTGCTCCCTGCACTGGCTTTCCGTCAGTAGAACGGACGTTGACTTCGAACTTTTGTTGTGCAAATGTTATCATGTTTACTAGTATGAAAACAAGCGTCATGATGTAATACTTTAACATAGAATGATAATACTTAAGTTAAACCAACTAATACAAAGGGGCTCGCATCAGCGTCTATAATTTAACTAACCTTCCCTACGCCAGCATTATCTGGATCAGGTACGTTTCACGTTGACGTGAAACTGGGTATATTCTCAGCCTGTATTCGTGTTATGAAGAACAAGGCACCCCTATTGATGGCCACAAATCTAAGCAATTAAAATGAAATGGCAAATTATGTCTTATTTTCGTTTTGGTAATATTTATTTTTATTCAATATATATTGAACATCTTTTGAAGTAAAAAAAATAATTATAAACATATTTCTTTAATAATTCTTAGTATTTGTTATCGTGGCTTCATTTTTGATAACGTACGCTATAATTCAAAAAAAGTAAGTTTATTTTAGGAAAATGAGGTATATATCCGCCAGTATTGTTGTTCCGGTTATAGGTAATTTTATAAAACGGGGCGTCGTGGCCATAGATGAGTCTGGTACTGTAACCGGACTGTATGAAGAAGATGACCTGGCAGTGCAAAATGTCAAATTAGAATTTTACGAAGGTGTTTTGATCCCGGGTTTTGTGAATGCGCATTGCCATATAGAATTGTCATACATGCTTGGGAAGACCGATCGTGGCAACGGCTTGCCTAAATTTCTGGCTCAGGTAATGAAAAATAGAGAGTATTCCCAAAAGGACATTCTATTGGCAATAGAACTTGCTGATAAAGAGATGTATGATAACGGAATACAAGCCGTTGGTGATCATGTCAATACGAAACTGTCTGCAGACATTAAGGCCCAAAGTCCGATACGTTACCATACGTTTGTCGAGGTAATGGCGACACGCAAGGAGGATATCCAGAGCCGAATTGATTTGGCCCGTGATGTTGAGTTCTTTTTTAATCCGGATCATACATCAATCACCCCCCACGCTCCATATTCTTGTTCTAAAGATCTTTTTAAAGCTTTTCGAAATGTCGTCCAGGAAGATAATATATTGAGTATTCATAATCAAGAAAGCGACGAGGAAAATAAGCTATTCCGCTATCGAACGGGTGAATTCCTTGAATTTTACGAAGAAATGGGGCTTGATTCGTCAGCATTTAAAGCGCAAGCACGTAATTCGATACAGTCATATTTACCGCATCTACCCAGAAATAATAAGGCAATATTAGTGCATAATACTTACACGTCGCTCAAAGATATAGATTTTATAAATAGGCAGGGACGTGACGTCTATTATTGTATGTGTCCCAAAGCGAATTTATATATCGAGGGAAAACTTCCTAAATTGCTCAATTTTGTTCCTGATCAGGAACGTATGCTAATTGGAACGGATAGTCTAGCATCAAATGACAGTCTGGATATACTTAGCGAACTTAAAGTTCTTTTGGCTAATTTTGATCATTTAGACTTCTTGCAAGTATTGCAATGGGCGACTATTAATGGTGCTCAAGCGCTGGGTTTATCGGATATACTCGGCTCCATTGAAGTAGGTAAGAATCCAGGCTTAGTTTTACTGGAGGGAATGAATAATCTTCGGTTGACGGATCGCGTTACTTTGAAGCGAATCGTCTAGTTTGTTCGAATATTCTTTTTACATTTGCTTTCGATGAAGCATCTCAATATTCAAGTGATAGGAAAGGTCCAAGGCGTCTATTTTCGTGATACATGCAAAGCGGTAGCAGACCAACTTGGTGTGAAAGGATTTGTGACAAATAACTCTGATGGTAGCGTTTATGTGGAGGCCGAGGGAGACGAGTTTGCTTTAGAATCGTTAATTGAATTCTGTCACGAAGGACCTGATCGTGCGGAAGTACAATCGGTGCTTCAAACGGAGAGCACGTTAAAGGGATTTCAGAACTTTGAGGTTCTAAGGAAGAAAAAATAATATACCAAACGTGTCTGTAGTTAAGCGATTTCTGGGTGACACTGCCATTTATGGGCTATCGACGATTATGTCCCGGCTATTGAATTTTATCCTTACGCCACTTTTCATAGGGAAATTCGAAACGACAGTCTACGGCGTTTTTACACATCTATATTCTTGGGCCGCGCTAATAAATGCTTTTTTAGCTTTTGGCATGGAAACGACCTACTTTAGATACCTTCAGAAAGTCGCCCCAGAGGATAAACCCAAGGTTTTTAATCATACTTTTCTGGTAACTATTTTTACCAGTTTTGTACTATTAATCACCCTTCTTATTTTTTTAGACCCTATTTCGATTTGGTTTGGAAGGCAGGGAGTGCAATCTGTTACTGATTATAAGATTTACATTTTGTGTGTTGGCCTCACTCTGGTAGTTGATGCACTTGCGGTGGTGCCATTTGCAAAACTGCGTTCACAAAACAGGCCGCTACGTTACGCATTCTTAAAAACCATAAATATTTTGCTATTCGTGGGATTTAACTTATTGTTTTTGGTAGTCGTGCCGTGGTTTGTAGTTCGCTTCCCTGAATTTGAATCGTTATTTTCTTGGTTTAAACCTAACTGGCTCGGTTACGTTTTCGTCTCAAATTTAATTGCCAGTTTTGTGACTTTGCTGATGTTGATACCGGAAATGCGCGCCTTCACACTGAAAATTGATAGACTGTTATTACGGAAGATGTTCAATTACAGTTTCCCGATTTTTATCGCCAACGTTTCATTTATTATTAATGAACATCTCGATAAGATATTGATGCCAGTTCTTTTACCTGAAGGTATTGGTGAACGCGATTTAGGGATTTATGGCGCCATAGCGAAGATAGCGGTTTTTCTAAGTATTTTTGTACAAGCATTTAGGCTTGGGGCGGAGCCGTTTTTCTTTTCTTACGCGAAAAAAGAAAACGCTCGTCTAGTATATGCTATGATCATGGAATACTTTGTGATTGCGATGATGCTTGTGATGGTCGGCTTGTCTGTGAACATTGAATGGCTAAAGTACTTTATAAAAGGAGCGAACGCTGTTGAATCTGAGAAATACTGGTCTGGTCTAAATTATATTCCTGTTATTTTATTTAATTACGTGTTGCTCGGGATTTATATGAATCTTTCTATCTGGTATAAGTTGTCAGATCAAACGAAATATGGGCTGTATATCTCTAGTGTCGGGGCAATTATAACGATTTTTCTGTGTTATTTGTTTATTCCATCGATGAGTTATGTTGGGGCTATATTGGTCACGAGCATAGCGTATCTTTCGATGGTAGCGCTCTCTTATATCTGGGGCCAACGTAATTACGCAATACCCTATAATATTAGCAAGATTGGAATGCATATTATGCTCGGAAGCAGCATCGTTGCAGCTAATTATTTATTGTTCCATCGTAATTTTTGGTCAGGAAACTTCTTATTGTTATTGTATATAGGCTTTATATTATTTCAAGAACGGAAATTTATCCGGGAAATTCTGATTTCTAGATCTTAATAAATTATAAACTGTCGATATAAATTTCCTCAGCAAATTTGTTTTGGATATCATTTAATACGTCCAAAATTTCTTGATAGCTTTGTAAGCTTACAAGTTGTGTTCTGTATTCTTTGAAGTTGGGTATACCTTTAAAGTAATTCGCATAATGACGACGC
This sequence comes from Sphingobacterium shayense, assembly GCF_013179575.1. GTDB lineage: Bacteria > Bacteroidota > Bacteroidia > Sphingobacteriales > Sphingobacteriaceae > Sphingobacterium > Sphingobacterium shayense. The sequence goes on from NZ_JABMCQ010000129.1 coordinate 10,858, forward strand.
ATTTCGAAGATACCTGTTTTGTCTCCTTTCCATTCTATTGATTTACGTAGATGCGTCTCGCAAACCTTTACGCGTTCAGTAATTGAAGGTCCTTCAAGCCGGTCACCAGTTTTGAAGAAGTGTTTGATTTCTCTGAAAATCCACGGATATCCAATGGACGCTCTACCGATCATAATACCGTCTACTTCATACTCTTGTCTCCAAGCAGCAGCTTTTTCTAATGAATCAACATCGCCGTTACCAAAAATAGGAATCCGTATCCGCGGATTTCGTTTAATATCCCGAATCATCGTCCAGTCTGCTTGTCCTTTGTACATTTGAGCACGGGTGCGACCATGTATGGATAGCGCCTTTATGCCAATGTCTTGAAGACGTTCAGCTACTTCGTAAACATTCTTGGTATTGTCATCCCATCCTAACCGCGTCTTTACGGTAACCGGTAGATGGGTTGCCTCTACAACTGCTTTGGTCATAGCAACCATCTTATCGATATCTTGTAATAAACTCGCTCCTGCGCCGCGGCAGGCGACATTTTTCACCGGACAGCCATAGTTAATATCAATTAGGTCTGGTTGAGCAGCAGTGCAAATTTCAGCAGATTGACGCATGCTTTCGATATCCGACCCAAATATTTGAATTCCAATTGGGCGTTCGTATTCGAAGATATCGAGTTTTTGTCTTGACTTTGCTGCGTCACGAATTAATCCTTCGGAGGATATAAATTCAGTATACATCATATCGACTCCATTTTGTTTACATACAAAACGAAACGGGGGATCACTCACGTCTTCCATTGGAGCTAACAACAATGGGAAATCTCCTAAGTCTATGTTCTCGCCGATTTTTACTGACATATTCTGAATTTTTTACAAAGATACAAAAATTGAAAATGATAGTATCGAAGCAAATCCTTGTACAATTTTAATTGGAAAAAAGTTACGAAGAGATGTTCGAAATGTAAAAGTAGATTCTCTACCCATGGATGATACAGCGCAGCTAATAGGCTGCTTAACATAAATTGAAGAATAAAGGACGCCTTCTGGACGATTTTTGGTAAGGTTCTTGTTACCAATGTAGGCATTGTTATATTTATGTATTGCTAACAAGAACTCTTAAAAAATGAAAAAAACTATTTTTTCTCTCCTATTATTTGCAGTTTGTGGATTTAAATCAGCGCAAGCCCAGTTTTCTAGACCCGTTAGTGTCGGTGTTGGAGCTGGTACAACCATCAATCTTACCGATTTAGCGAACGTAGATGCCAAATTCGCTGGACATATAGATGTAGACGGATTAATAACACCCTTCACTTCAGTCGGTATACATGCTGAAAAAGGAAGACTGGCTGGGTATGGATATGAGAGTGATTTTCAAAATGATTATTTAGCTTTTAATTTGAACGCAAAGGTAAGAGTGGGACAGTTTATGGATACAGGCAATAATCATAGTTATCATAATCTCAAAGCGAGTACCCTAACTAAGATAGTTTCTAACATCTACCTTGGTGCTGGTGCTGGAGTGATGAAAAATTCAATTGAAAATTCAATTTCGCCGAGCTACGCAGCATCGGTTGAAGAACTTTCTGATGATCTGGACGGATTTCATTTTATAGTACCAATTAACGTTGGTTTAGATGTCCCTTTTGGAAGGACGCTTTATGGTCCGCAATGGGCAATCAACTTGAACTATCAACACACTATTACTACGAATGATAACCTAGACGGTGTGATCAACAGTAAAAAGGATCATTACGGTTATGTTTCTTTGGGAGTGAAATATGCTTTGTTCAACAGAAACTAAATACAGCCAATCTG
>NZ_JABMCQ010000013.1 GCF_013179575.1 Sphingobacterium shayense
AATGTACAACGCTCTTTAGGTGCTAGTGAACGTGTTATAGAAATATTAGATGAGCAAACTGAAAACATCGAGATATCTGAAGAAAACAAAACAATTAATACGCCGATATATGGCAGTTTGGAATTCAAACACGTTGGCTTCAACTACCCCTCTCGACCAGATATACAAATACTCAAAGATGTTTCCTTTACGATCGAAGCGGGAAAAAAACTTGCCATCGTCGGTCCAAGTGGCACCGGCAAATCCACAATCGCGTCTTTGATACTTCAATTCTATAACCCGACATCGGGAACAATACACTACGACGGAAAACCAAGCGAGAGCTTTTCAATTACTGACATCCGCAACCAAGTAGCTATAGTACCTCAAGATGTCCTGCTCTTTGGAGGGACTATCCGTGAAAATATTGGATACGGTCGACTAGAAGCCGATGCTCAAGATATTGTGCACGCTGCGGAACGAGCTAATGCACATGAGTTTATTATGAGCTTTCCACAAGGTTATGACACCTTGGTTGGCGAACGGGGCGTCAAACTTTCAGGAGGGCAACGTCAACGTATTGCAATTGCAAGGGCATTACTTAAAGATCCCTCCATCCTTATACTTGACGAAGCGACTTCGTCATTAGATTCTGAATCAGAGCGTCTGGTTCAACTTGCATTAGAGGAGCTTATGCGTGAGCGTACGTCGATAATTATTGCCCACCGTTTAAGCACGATAAAAGATGCAGATCAAATTGTCGTTATCGAGAACGGAGCGGTTTCGGAATCTGGCAGTCACTTCGAACTAATAACCAATGAAACGGGACTTTACCGACATCTCTATTCCTTGCAATCGGCACAAAAAATTGAAAGCTAAATAGTTTCTCGTTAATTTTTTGTTAAAAGAAACTTTAAAAAAACCTTTTCCATATTCCCCTGTTATTTTACTATATTAGTTTACGAACAAAATTAAAGTTATAAATCATGGAAAATAAAAACGGATTAGTCGCATTTGCACTATTAGGTTTAGCAGTTGGAACTGCAGCTTACTATTTACTAGGAACAGAGGATGGAAAACGTCAATTAGATCGTGCTAATGAAGGAATTAAAGGCCTGACCAATTCGCTTAAAGATTTATCAGAGAAAGAATCCAAAAAAGCAGCGAAATTAGCAAAATCTGCTAAATCGGAATTAAAATCTCTGAAAAACAAAGCTAAAGACGCAGGTAAGCATGCGCTTGATGTCGCTTCGGAGAAGGCGAGCCAATGGGCTAGTCAAGCATCTAACGCAGCGAACAACGTTGGAGACAAAGCCCAAGAAACAATCACTGATGCTAAATCTGAAATAGCTAAATCCTAATTCAAATTGATGGAAATCACATTTTCAAAGTGAAGTATTTGTATCTTTGCCTTGAAAATGAACATTCTCCAACAAGTTAGAACATTAGTATATAAAGATATAGTACTTGAATGGCGTTCAAAACATGCTATTAACGGTATTTTATTATATGTCGTATCTACAGTTTTTGTTTGCTATCAAGCATTCAAGTCTGTAGATACGCTTGTTTGGAACGCTTTGTTCTGGATAATTTTGTTATTTGCCAGTATCAACGCGATTAGCCGAAGCTTTATTCAAGAAAGTTCCTACCGTCAATTGTATTATTATACAATCGTCAACCCACGGGCTATCATTCTCGCGAAAATAATTTATAATAGCTTGGTGATGGTGGTTCTCTCGACGATCGCTTACGCCGCGTATTCTATAACATTCAAAAATCCCGTTGGGGACCCCTTGCTCTATATTTTGGCTGTCTTCTTAGGGAGTTTAAGCTTTGCCTCTGTATTCACAATGGTATCAGGAATTTCCGCAAAAGCTGGAAACAATAGTACTTTAATGGCGATCCTCAGTTTCCCTGTTATCATTCCTCTTTTGATCGTTCTGATAAAGCTGTCACAAAATGCGCTCAGCGGCCTTGACAGGGCAATTAGTAACGGAGAAATTTTTGTTCTTCTGGCAATTAATGTAATTACTATTACAATTTCTTTATTGTTATTTCCGTACCTTTGGCGTGATTAATTCTTCAATTTCAGACATGAGAAAATCTTGGTGGAAAATTTTAGGACTTGCTATGGTCGCGATATCGATTGTCGCCGGCCTGTTGGGGCCTGTACCAGTATTACCCATATTACACGAAACAATAAGGAATATCTATTTCCACGTTCCCATGTGGTTTGCAATGATTACTTTGTATTTGATTTCCGTTATTTACAGTATAAAATATCTTAACTCCGGAAAAATTGAGGATGATCTATTGGCGGTTGAAGCTGTTAATACCGGGATCATCTTTTGTGCGATGGGGTTATGCACAGGTATGCTTTGGGCGAACATCACTTGGGGAGAGCCTTGGCCTAACGATCCAAAATTGAACGGCTCGGCTATTGCCACATTAATGTACCTTGCTTATTTGGTATTACGCAATGCATTAGAAGAAGAACAAAAAAGAGCGAAAATTTCCGCTATTTATAACATTTTCGCTTTTCCTGTAATGGTCGTGCTTCTTTATATTCTTCCGAAAATGACCGATTCCTTACACCCCGGGAGTGGAGGTAATGGCACATTTAGCGATTTAGACATGAATGATCAGATCCGTCCCATTTTTTATACAGCGGTAATCGGTTGGGTGCTGATCGGAGCATGGATTTGCTCTTTACGCTACCGCATTCGCCTTATTGAATTAAAAAGAAATCAAATAGACTAAGAAACTGTTTATGAAAAAGATAACTACAGCTTTGCTTTTCGTTTTACTATCAGCCTCGAGCACGTTCGCGCAAGGTGATATTGATATGGCAACCGGATTACGTAGCTCTGGCAAAATCTATGTAGTAGTACTTGTACTCCTCACAATTTTCGCAATATTGGGCGCCTTCCTTTTCACTATCGAACGACGTGTAAAAAAGTTAGAAAAGTAAATCAACTCGCATAAGATGCTCATCAACCATCACCGGAAGTTCACACCAATAAACATGCTGTCGGTATCGTTTATTGGTCTAGTGCTATGCTTAGGCATCTTTCTGCATCTACCAGAACAAATAACCCCGATATTATTAGAGCCTGCGGTTCATAATTTTATTGGAATTCGTATTGGTGAAAACTTCTCGCCAGGTGTGAATGTCTTAATCACCCTTATTTTAACACTTGGACAAGCTTTTTTCCTAAACCGAATTGTTAACGCATTCAACTTTCTAGGAAAACCAAATTTTTTGGTGGCTCTTATGTACATGACCCTAGTGAGCATGTTTACGCCGTTTTTAGTCCTTTCCCCCCCTGTTATCTGTAATTTCATTACTATATGGATGCTATGGAAGCTTTTTGATATCTATAAACAGCACGAAGTAAAAAGTCTAATGTTTGACTTAGGAATGATTGTGGCGTTGGGTAGCCTAATCTATTTCCCGTTTATTGTAATGCTCGTTTTGCTGTGGATAAGTTTAATAATTTTCCGACCTTTCAACTGGAGAGAGTGGACAACCCCTCTACTCGGATTCATTACGGTATACTTCCTTCTTGGGGTCATATATTATTGGGGCGGTCGCATTGATGAGTTCTATGCTATCTTTAAACCTCTCAGCTATTCATTTCCGACCGAATTCTCTTTAAACATCTATGATTACATAGTTGTTATCCCGGTCATAGTCGTTTTGCTTTACTTTATTATCGTATTGAAGGATCATTTTTTCAAAAGTGTTGTACACCTACGTAAAGCTTTCCAATTACTTTTCTTCATGGTTCTATTGACGTTATGCTCTTTCTATATGAATGAACATATAACAATAAATCATTTTTTGCTGTGCGCTCCCCCGATAGCCATATATTTAGCTTACTATTTCACACATGCACAAACAAAATGGGTTTATGAATCCCTCTACGCGATTATTATACTAACAATTGTATATTTTCAATTTTTCTAAAACTGAAAACAGTGTGGGTTCAATCATCGTTCAGAATTTCTGGTGCGGACCTTGAAATCATAACAAACTACAGCTTAAGTCATTAACCTTTTTTAACAAATAGAACTAACGGAATAATTAAAAATTAGATAGTTTTGTAACAAAATTTTAGGGTTTGTACACTTTCATTATAAGATATGGGGGTACGGGCCTAGCGAAGAAAAGAAGCCTAAAATGAATAGTATTAAGCTCAATTCGCGAAAATGCAACACATACAAATATGCGCAAACATTCAATAGGAAGTTTTACTAAAATAGCACTTAATCTAGTTTTAGGGATATGTTTATTGGGAATACAACACGGATTCGCTCAGAAATCGACGTCACACTCCCCATATTCGCAATTCGGGCTCGGACAAATGCGAGAAGATCTCTTGCCGCAAACACGTGCTATGGGCGGGATTTCCAGCGGGGTGCGCTATTTATCGGGTCTCCCAACATTCAATATTGCTAACCCGGCCTCTTATTCGGCATTAAACCGAACCATTCTGGAAGCTGGCATGTATGGTAACTTTACACAACTTTCGAAAAATAACAACACGGATCAAACAGCCGATTTCGCATTTAGTCATTTGGGAATTGCTGTACCATTGAGCAAATATGGAGGATTGGCTTTTGGGTTAATCCCATTTTCCGACGTAGGTTATTCGGCAGCCTCATCAGAATCAATCGATTCCTTGCATTTTAACAAAACAGCAAACGGTGAAGGTGGCGTAAACAAAGCTTTTGTTGGATACGGTGTATCTCCCATCAAGGGCTTGAGCGTGGGAGCTAATATAGGTTTCCTGTTCGGAAATCTATATGATATTACTCGGGTTGAATTTCCAAACACCATTAATTCCTACTACACGCAATTAAAAGAAACTCGTAATATACGAGGAACTACTGTTGATTACGGTGTGCAGTACAGCAAATCATTGGGAAAGAAACTAAACCTTACAGTAGGATATAACGGTTCGTTAAACAATACAATAACAGAAAAAACTGATCGATTAATCACCCTAACTGACCAACCCAACTCCCCCCCATTAGACACAACTAGTAATAATCAAATAGGTACGCGTAAGATCAATTTACCATTGAAACATAGTGTTGGTTTCACGTTGTCCAAAGGTTACAACTGGATGGTCGGTGCCGACTTCAAATATGCGGATTGGTCAAACTTCCAAGTTCGTGAAGGCGAAAACAATCTAGGAAAAAGCTATGGTGTAGCAATCGGCGGTCAAATTAAACCTGATGCTACTTCGGTACGTTATTGGAATCAGGTAGATTATCGTCTTGGCTTTCGTTATGCACAAACTCCAGTTAGTTTCCATAGTCAAAAAATTAATGATATGGCAATCACCTTCGGAATGGGCTTTCCTCTTCCTGAAACGAATTTTGGGCGTACGTTTTCTCAAATCAATTTTTCTGCTGAATTTGGCCAGCAAGGAACACTCAAAAACAATCTTATCAGAGAACGGTATATTAATTTTAATATCGGATTTACTATTAATGATTCCTGGTTTATCCGTCGTAGTTTAGACTAAATGCATTACAAGCAGAACAATATAGTAAAACATGTGCCCCGAATAATTACGCTATTACTCGGGGCAAGTTTCTTTATGGCTTGTGAAAATGACCTTCGCGATGTTGAGAAGATTGCCAACATTCAACAGGAGGAGAATGTTAACGTCTCAAAGGAGGTTACAGTCGTATACAGTGATTCAGCGACCGTCAAAGCAGAATTAAAAGCACAGGAGTTACGGGAGTATCCCGATAGCATCGGAGCTTACGAATTTAAAAAAGGTGTGGTAATCCGTTTTTTCGATGATCAGGGTGCTGAAGCGCAACGAATAAAATCTGATTATGCCATCCAGAAAATTAAGGAAGGTCTAACTGAATTTCGTAACAACGTTGTTATCCATATGGCAAACGGTTCTATCATCAAAACCGAAGAACTCTATTACGACGAAAAGAAAGAAATATACTACAATACCGTCCCGATTACATTTGATTTTAAAGACGATAGAGGCAGTCTACAGGCTACTTCGTTTATCTCCGATACCGATTTCAACAAAATCGACGGACAAAACATGACAGGGTATTATATTCCTTCGGGCGAACAACAACTCCCTTCCTTCGGTCAGTAAGACTTCGCATAACAAAAAATACCAAATTATGTTTGGTAGCTTCTCATTTTTTTATATTATTTTTCATAAAAGTTGTATCTTCGCCTTGATTTTAAATGAAGGTCAATTAAATAACTGAAACAAGCATTTACAATAAACACAGTATATAGACTATGGGATTAATGAGCTTTTTGCGTAACCGGGCTGGACTAGTTGTTACCGTCATCGGTTTAGCAATTGTTGCGTTTTTATTGGGAGATATCATAAATTATGGTACTCCTTTTTGGATGAAGAATCAAAATCAAGTGGGGAGTGTCAACGGGGAATCAATGGATTACCAAGAATTCAATGCACAAGTGGACCAAACCACAGCAATGTATCAACAACAAATGGGTGGCGCAGCAACTCCACAAATTCGTAATTATGCGGTTCAACAAGTATGGAACCAGTTCATATCACAGGAATTGTTGAAACAGGAAATTGAAAGCATTGGATTGAGTGTCAGTAAAGACGAATTAAACAGTCTAGTAACTGGAAGTACACCTTCTCCACAGATTGTTCAAGCGTTCACCAATCCCGAAACTGGTGTATTTGACAAAAATCAATTGAACAATTTCATCGCTCAAATTAACACCCAAGGCACGCCAGAGATGGTTCAGCAATGGGAAATGCTCTTAGAAAATATTAAAGCAGAAAGGTTGAATCAAAAGTATTCAAACTTGCTCGCTAACAGCGTGTACGTTACATCGTTAGAAGCAGAAGACGAATACACACAACGGAACAAACTTGCGAACTTCAAATACTTGATGCTTGATTACTCATCGGTTAAAGACGCGGAAATAAAGTTGACCGACGCGGACTATAAAGCATATTACGACGCTCATAAAAACGGATTCAAAAATCCAGAAGAGTCCAGAACCGTAGAATACGTACTTTTCGATGCGCGTCCGACGGCTAATGATACCGCTGCAACAAAATCAACTATTGATCAGCTAAAATCTGAATTAACTAATTCTAAAACGGATTCGCTATTTGCATCCATCAATTCAGATAACAAGTATCCGTTCACTTTCCTCCGTAAAGGACAAGTAAGCCCTGCATTGGATTCCGTGTTATTTGATGTGCCTGTAGGAACTACTGTGGGACCATTCCTATCAAACGGTGCCTTTGAAATTGCTAAAGTTGTTGATTCGAAATTCAGTCCCGATTCAGTACAGGCTTCACATATTTTACTAAATGCAACGGCTGAAGGTGGCGTGGATAAAGCGACTGCTAAAGCCGACTCGATCAAAGGACTTATATTAGCCGGAGAAAATTTCGGAGGTCTAGCCATTCAATTCAGCACGGATCAGGGTAGTAAAGTAAACGGCGGTGATTTAGGGACATTCGCACGAGGACAAATGGTTCCAGAGTTTGACGAAGCAGTATTTTCCGGAAAACCGGGAGAAGTTAAAATTGTAAATAGTCGTTTCGGTACTCACATTATCAAAATAGAAAGACAGGTGGGCAACTCCAAAATTGTGAAAGCAGCGATTGTTGACAAAACAATCAATGCAGGTAAAGCAACTACAGATGCGGCTTATGCTAAAGCTAATAACTTCTTTGCTGACGCGAATAGCGCAAACTTTACTGAGGTCGCAAACAAACAAGGTCTAAAAATTGGAAAAGTTGATCGCGTAGTCGCGATGGATAACAACTTTAACGGTGTTGAGGTTTCCCGCGAACTAGTTCGTTGGGTATTTGAAGGCGAAAAAGGAGCAATTTCCGACAAAGTGTATGAAACTGACGAAAACTTCATCGTTGCAAAAGTGGTAAACATCCAACCAAAAGGACTTTTATCTTTAGATGCTGTTAAACCGAATATTGAAGCGCAAGTAAGAAACGAAGTAAAAGCTAAAATGCTAACCGAGAAATTAAGCAACGCGCTCAATGGCGCATCAACTATCGATCAAGCGGCACAAAAGCTTTCTAAATCAGCTGTAAGCGTAGAAAATATTGTTTTAGCCAATCCTGTCCTTCCTGGTGTAGCACTAGAGCCTGCTGTGGTTGGAACTGCATTCGGATTACAACCCAATAAACTATCGACTCCAATTAAAGGGATGCAAGGTGTTTACGCCTTACAAGTTACCGGATTTACAAATCCAAAAGAACTTGTTGCTAGCGAACTTAAGACGCAAAAACAGCAAATACAAACAAATAAGACACAACGTGCGTGGTCATCTATCTTCCAAGCGTTACAATCGAACGCAAAGATTGATGACAATCGAATTAGATTCTATTAAGATATTATGATTAACTTTACAGCCGGGCAATTTATGCCCGGCTTTTTTTATTATTTAAGTAATGGATATCCAAGAAAACATCGTTAACAAAGTAGCACAAAGCGGCTTATTGACCATTGATTTGGCGACTTATGCACCAAAAGAGGATATACAAATATATGATATCAAGGACAACCTCTTCCATGGCCTGCTACTAAAAGAGAAGGACTTTCGTGCCTTTATTAAAGATCACGATTGGAGCCAATATGAAGGCCTACATATTGGAATAATCTGCTCAACGGATGCAATTGTACCTACGTGGGCTTATATGCTCTTAGCGAATAAGCTTGAGCCTTATGCTATATCTGTTCATTTTGGAGACAAGGATACAGTCGTAGAGAATCTGTTCTTGCAAGCCCTAGAGAAGGTCGATTATAGCAAGTTTCAAGATGAGCGCGTTGTCGTGAAAGGATGCGGAGATATATACATTCCGGAAACTGCTTTTATTAGATTTACCTTAGGTCTTAGTAAAGTCGCTAAAAGCATGATGTACGGTGAGCCATGTTCGACTGTACCAGTTTTCAAACGTAAACCTTAAACTTTTCACGGGTGTCGCCGTCCATATTTATATGAGAAATATATACTTAGTACTGATTTTCATTTTAGGAACGGCCTGTGCAGGTATTGCTCAAACTTTACCGTACCTTCCTAACCCAACCTATAAAGAAGGGGAAAAATTAACTTACAAGCTGAGATATGGTGTTATTTCTGCAGCAACGGGAACCTTAAAAGTGGAAAAATCTAAGCTGCGATTTAGTAATCCGAATGCATTTCATCTTTCGGCTTTTGGGGAAACTTCAGGAGCGTTCTCTGTCTTCTATACGGTGAAAAATCAATATGACTCGTATATCGACGGCAAGACATTTCTCCCCTATTTATATACCGAAGATATCCATGAAGGAAGTTATACTCGAAAAGAATACGCGACCTTCGACCATCGAAATAAAAAAGTTTCTGGGAAGAAAGGGACATTTAAAAGTCCTAACAGCCAATTTTTCGACTTGCTATCTGCGTATTATTTCTCCCGCAATTTAGATCTTTCATCGCTTGATAAAGGCGATAAGTTTAAGCTAACGTATTTTCTAAACGACGAGGTTGCTCAACTGGGAGTTGAATATGTCGGCGTTGAGAAAATAAAGACGTCTTTAGGCACACTTGAATGTATAAAGCTTAGTCCAGAAATCAGTCCGGGACGTATTTTCAAAAAAGACAGCCGATTATATCTCTGGGTGACGAACGATGGAAACCGAATTCCTGTAAAGGCACAGGTAGAAATATTAATTGGCTCAGTAACAATGGAACTCGTAAAGGCGAGTGGTTTAAAACATCCACTCGGAGAACGGGTAAGTTATTCAAAATAATACAGTAAAATGATTGAAGTAGGTCATGTTTTAGTTCACGAAGATCTAATAAAGAACGATTTCGTATGTAACCTAACCAAGTGTAAAGGGATTTGCTGTGTCGAAGGCGATGCTGGCGCTCCGCTCGCAGCCAATGAAACAGATATCCTTAAAGAGATACTTCCAAAAGTAAAACCGTACATGACGGAAGCTGGAATCAAAGCGATCGAACAGCAGGGCACTCATGTCGTTGATGCAGATGGTGACCTCACAACTACTTGTGTGGATGGAAATAAAGAGTGTGCATATGTAACCTGGGAAAACGGAATTACGAAATGTGCCATTGAAAAAGCGTTTGAACAAGGCGAAGTAGATTGGAAGAAACCAATCTCCTGCCACCTATATCCCATTAGGACGACGCAATATCCGGAATTTGAAGTGTTGCATTACGATCGCTGGCATATCTGTCATGATGCATGCACATTCGGAAAAGAGCTCGGTGTTCCAGTTTACCAGTTTTTAAAAGATCCGCTAACTCGCAAATATGGTGAAGAATGGTATAAAGAATTGGAATTAGCAGCCCAAGTGTATTAAATCTATTTCTTATATTTATTGCAATTTTAACCGTTTAATTGACATGGTTTACTAACCATTTTTCATGCTGAAATTAAAAAATATACAAACCCCTATAGCAGAAGAACTTGAAGTCTTCGAACGCCGGTTCAAAGATTCGATGAAAAGCTCGGTTCCACTGCTGAATAGAATCACACAATATATAATTAAGCAAAAAGGAAAACAGATGCGTCCGATGTTTGTTTTTCTTTCAGCGGGACTATGCGGAACTATTACTGATTCTACATATCGAGGAGCATCATTAGTTGAATTATTACATACGGCCTCGTTAGTTCATGACGACGTTGTGGATAACGCGAATGAACGCCGCGGACTTTTTTCAATTAACGCTTTGTGGAAAAACAAAGTTGCGGTACTCGTTGGGGACTATCTGTTATCACAAGGTTTGCTTCTATCGGTGAAACACAATGAGCATGGCCTTTTAAAAATAGTTTCTGAAGCTGTCGAACAGATGAGCGAGGGGGAACTCCTCCAAATCGAAAAGGCACGTAAACTAGATATCCAGGAGGACATCTATTTTGAAATCATTCGCAAGAAAACAGCATCATTAATTGCATCATGTTGCGCATGTGGGTCTCTTTCTGCTGGCGCCGATGAGGATAAAGTAAAATTGTTACATAGTTTCGGCGAAAAAGTTGGAATTGCTTTTCAGATTAAAGATGATTTGTTTGATTTCGGATTGGATGACGTTGGAAAACCGTTGGGAAATGATATAAAAGAAAAAAAACTGACATTACCACTGATCCACGCTCTTAAAATGACATCCATCTCAGAAAAAAGGCGCATTATCAATATGGTGAAAAACCACAATGACAATAAGGAAAAAGTAGCTGAGGTCATTGAATTTGTGCGCAGCAGCGGGGGGATGGAGTACGCAACGCAGAAGATGCATCAGTATCAACAGGAAGCATTCGATATTTTGATGCAATTCCCTGAAAACACCTATCGCAAAGCTCTAGAACAGCTGGTTAGGTTTACAACAGAAAGAAATAAATAAGAATATATTATTATGAGTCACGAACTACTGTTTTTTGCAGGCTTTATCGTTTTCATCGTTGTCATGCTGGCTATCGACCTTGGGATGTTTTCCAAAGGTGATAAACCCGTCACGCTAAAAGTTGCTGCTATTATGAGCGGCGTATGGGTGTTTTTTGCGCTGGCCTTTAGCTTGGTATTATATATTTGGGGAAATGAACTCCATAATATACATGACTTTGCAGCGTTAAGGGAAATAATCAGCCGACATTACCATAACATTGTGGTCAATGAAAATGACCTGGCTGCGAGCATACAACTATACAACAAAACATTAACGATAGAATATTTAACGGGATACGTCGTTGAATACGCGTTATCAGTCGATAATATCTTCGTTATGGTTCTCGTATTTTCCTCCTTCGGTATTCCTGAGAAATATTACCATAAGGTACTCGTTTGGGGAATCATCGGTGCTATCGTCTTACGCTGTATATTTATCTTTATCGGGGCAGCTCTTATCGCTAAATTCGGATGGATTCTCTATGTGTTCGGAGCGTTTTTGGTCTATACAGGCTTCATGATGTTTGTCAATCGAAACAAAGAAGAAGAAGTTGATCCTGAAGGACACCCCGTCGTAAAATTTGCTTCTAAAATCTTCAAAGTCACACCAAATCTTTCCGACGGAAAATTCTTTCACATTGAAAATGGTGTCCGTTATGTCACTCCGTTATTTTTGGTTTTATTAGTAATTGAGTTCACAGACCTTATTTTTGCAGTTGATTCTATTCCTGCGATATTTTCAGTGACAAAAGACCCTTACATTGTATTTTTCTCAAATATTTTCGCGGTGTTAGGCTTACGTTCTATGTTCTTCCTATTGGTTAACATCATCCATAAATTCCATTATCTTAAAGTCGGACTAGCGCTTTTATTAGTATTCATTGGTGCAAAAATGTTACTTCACAGCTGGCTCGAAGTATTAGGCTTTCAAACGATCCACTCTTTAATCATTATAATTGGTATTTTGGTTGTGAGCGTAGTCGCCTCATTGATGTTTCCGAAAAAAGAAAATCTCTCTAACTAATTAAATACTTTCGTCACTCGATTTAGACGAATCATACTTTATATTTCAACAAAGAGCCGTTAACAATCGAAATTAACGGCTCTTTTAGTTTATAGGATTTCTCTTTGACAGGCTACCAAGTAGGTTGGCCATTTTGCATTTTCAGCAAGTTAGCTCTGAATGCTTCTTGATTTCGCCCTGTAGAGTTATCAACTGCTTTCTGTTGCCAGATCAAGGCATTCTGTTTATCTCCGGACTTATATAATAAATTTGCATACGTATCAACGAACACCGGCTCCTCCCTTTCTGCAATTGATTTTTTACTCCATGCCAAAGCAGCTTGCAAACAAGCCGCATCATCACAATTTTCAAAAATAGACCAAGCGTACGAATTTAACATTCCTGAAAATACTTCTGTTTCGCTAGCTGCTATATACTCCTCTACAGCGTCTTTAAATGCAGGCCAGTTCTTCTGTCCTTGATAATATTGAGCTTTGGCACGGGCCATCGAGGCACTCATATTTACATAAGGATGATCTTTCTCGATTTGAAGCTGTAGAGTTGGGAAATCTATATTTTCTTCCTTATTTCGAATTTTTGGCATCACTAACTCAGAAGAGAGTACGGAGGAAAGCACGTCGTTAGCGGTACGGTTTTTAGCTAATAGAAGCGTATCTACCTTTGCTTTATTATTTTTGATGATCACGAATGAGGGAGACTTACTACTTGTTGCACCGCGAAGTAAAAGACCAATATTTTCAGGCGTTAATAAAGTCTCTCCACCAACAAGTTCAACATATCGATTAGTAGCCTCCTGTTCAAGCTCCCTATCATACGCGTGCGACGCAGCTGTCGCCATATCCTTCGCTATAACCGCATCATTTGGATTAGCGCGATATTTTTTCACTAAGGTTACATATTGCGTCTTGGGATTTAAACCTTCTTTCGCTCTCACTATAAAATCTTCAGCTTCCCCACCGCCAACAATACGATGAACTAATTCACCCTGTGGGTTAAAAATGAGGAAGGTTGGATACGCGACCACGCTGTATTCGGATGCAAAACGGGCTGCTTCTTTATACCAAGATTTTATTTTTGGTGAATCTTGATCAGTTTGATCCATTTGAACCTTTAGGTTGACAAAATTAGTATTAAAAAATTCGCCGACTTTGGCCTGTGGAAATATTGTCGAGGTCATATATTTACATGGCTGACACCAGGTTGTAAAGCAATCGACAAAGATAAATTTATTTTCAGTTTTAGCTTTGGTTTTCACTTGTTCCCAGTTCAAACCATGTTCAAAAGAAACACCTTTATCTTGAGAAAATGAGATAAAAGGCATTACAAATAATAGAATTATTAGTTTTTTCATAATGCGCGTTTTTAATTGGAGCTGTATTTAATATAAATCAAGCTACAAAAAAAACAAAAAAAATCCCAAAAAGATTTCTTGGGATTTTGATATTTCGCATTCTATAGGTTCTTAGACCCCCAATTTCGACTGCATATTTTTCGTTAACGCTTTCTTGTGTAACAAAATTGATATAGTTTTATAACGAACGTATTCTTTTGTCGCATACATATAACCTTTGTAATCATTGGATTCACCCCAAGAATTTTTAACAATATAGTATTCTTTACCTTGTTGATCTTTTACTAAGCCAACAATGTGCATTCCATGATCGTCCGTCGTAGTGTAGTTATCAAATGCTTCTTGACGTTGCTCAGCGGTAACAGCAGGTTCAGCCTTAGGACCGTTAAACAAGTTGTTAACCTCATCTGCACTCATCTGCTCAATCGGTTTCTCCGGCACAAATGCTACTCCATTTTTCCAGCTGAATGTTTTCTCAGAAACGTCTGTAGCCCAAGCGACAGTATAACCGTTTTCCAATGCATTGTCGATGATATCCGTAAGATCGCTAATTTGCACGTTGTAGAAACGCTCAAATGACCAGTTATCTGGGATTAATAATACAAA
Organism: Sphingobacterium shayense; assembly: GCF_013179575.1. Taxonomy (GTDB): domain Bacteria; phylum Bacteroidota; class Bacteroidia; order Sphingobacteriales; family Sphingobacteriaceae; genus Sphingobacterium; species Sphingobacterium shayense. The sequence goes on from NZ_JABMCQ010000013.1 coordinate 14,412, forward strand.
CGGCTTATAGTATACATGTTCATCAAAAGAAGAAATACCAACATAGTCATCAGGGTTAATACCAATTACATCATCGGCAAAACTACGCGGTGTATATTCCTTACCTTTGTACTGAAACGATTCAGGTGCCTGACCTAAATAAGAATCCATAGTTGCTGTAAAAGCTTCTAACCAATTGTTCGATGGCTTTTTGCTATTGGCTATGTTTTCTGTTATTCCTTGAAGAATCGGGCTCATTTCAGAGAAGTTATTCCGTGTTTGGCCCTCGGGAAGGCCGGTGTAAACCTCCCGCGGTACTGCTCCATATTTACGAAAGATTGTCAACACATCATGTAGCTGTCCCCCATCTCCCTGCGCCTGTTTGCCATGGAGTCTCACAAAGTTCTTCGCTTTTTCAATGTAGGTATTCCTCGCCGTGAAAATTTGCGAAATCTCAACAGGTTCTTTTCCCATCCTGATCATTTCCGACTCTAGAAAAGAGTTACCGGAATAAGACCAACATGTACCTGAGGAGCCTTGGTCTTTAATAGACGTATTCCCCAAATTAATAACTTCCGTGAATTTAAAGCCCTCTTTGCTATTATCACTTACATTGTTCTTTAACGCATTGATAAGGTTATCTTGCGCATTTGTCTGCATAGCGGCTGTTAACAACGCCCCTGCCAGAATTATCGATTTATTCCAGTTCATTGTGTTAGAAAATTTTACGAATTTATAATTTTCTAACAATCTCAACGACTTATTCTTGTAAAAATCATATCACATGAAAAATCAACAAGTATATCACCTAATTTACCGAATAATATTCGGTTCAAACGGACATAAATAACGTTAAACCTGAGAGATGTCCTACACCACTTCGTAGGATGACAGGGTGCACATGTTCCCACATAAAAAAACTTCCAGTATGCAGATACACTACAAACACTGGAAGTCTCAAAAATCTATTCAAATTGAGCAACAAAATATAGCCAATTGATCTAGCTTTTAACGCTTGATTTTATTTGATTTCTCTATATCCTAATCCCATATTTTGGAACATGAAAGACCATTTATCCGTTTGCTCAGCGATCACCATTTCGGTAGATTTACCGGCACCGTGACCAGCTTTCGTATCGATGCGTATTAAAACCGGATTATCTCCCTTGTGGTATTCTTGAAGACGGGCTGCAAACTTAAATGAGTGTGCTGGCACAACACGGTCGTCATGATCAGCCGTCGTGACCATTGTCGCAGGATAAGCTATATCTTTTTTTAAGGCATGGTATGGGGAATATTTGTGTAAATATTCAAACATTTCCTTATTATCATCAGAAGTGCCGTAATCAAAGGCCCAACCAGCACCCGCTGTAAACTTATGGTAGCGCAACATATCTAGAACACCTACGGCCGGAAATGCAACTTTAAAAAGTTCGGGGCGTTGAGTCATTGTTGCTCCCACCAATAAGCCTCCATTTGATCCCCCTGCTATCGCTAACTTGTCTGCAGATGTATATTTTTCCGAAATCAAATATTCCGCGGCTGCAATAAAATCATCGAATACATTTTGTTTCTGCAACTTTGTTCCGGCAACATGCCAACTTTCACCATACTCACCTCCCCCGCGAAGATTTGCAACCGCATACACACCTCCTTGCTCTAGTAAAATCACGTTACTAATGGAGAACGACGGGGTTAAACTAATGTTAAAACCACCATACCCATAGAGCATTGTTGGATTCGTACCATCTAACGTAATGCCTTTTTTATAGGTGATAATCATGGGTACTTTGGTACCGTCGGCAGAAGTATAAAATACTTGCTTTGATTCATATTGAGTTGGATCAAAGTTTATCTTAGGTTTCTTATATACTTCTGATTTTCCAGTAGATATTTCATATTTATAAATTGTCCCTGGATTCACATAGTTTGTGAAGGAATAATATAGAGTGCTATCCTCATCTTTAGCCCCAAAACCTGAGGCCGATCCGACTCCGGGAAGTTCTATTTCTCGCTCTAGATTTCCGTCTTTATCATATTGCTTCACAAGCGAAGTAGCATCTTTAAGATAGTTAGCAAAAATCTTCCCGCCACCGGTCGAAGGAGAAAGCACTTGCTCAGTTTCTTTAATTAAGTCTACCCAATTGCCTGCTTGGGGATTTTTAAAATCAACTGTTACTAACTTTCCATTGGGAGCATGGAGTTCCGTGTAGATAAATAGTTTATCCCCTTGATTATCAATAATACTATGATTCTTCTCCATATTATCAACCACAGTGATAAACTTGGCATTGGGATCAGCGAGATCTTTAATATAAAGCTCGTTCCCCGAAGTTGCGTTCGCCGCAGAAATTACCAAAAATCGTTCGTCATCTGTGAGGCCGGCGCCGATGTAACGCCGAGGTAATTCCTTACCCCCAAAAATCAGCTCATCAGAAGATTGCGATTCTTTTAAATTGTGAAAATACAGTTTATGTTGATCCGTCATTGCCGACAATGCCGATCCTTCTTTTGGTTTGTCATAACTGCTGTAATAAAACCCTTCATTTCCTCTCCAAGCTAATCCAGAAAATTTGACGTCAATAAGTGTATCACCGACAACAGTTTTATCTTCCGCATTCAAAACAATCACTTTGCGCCAATCTGAACCTCCTTCAGAAATTTGATACGCTACCAAGGAACCATCTTTACTGAACGAAAGCCCTGCTAGAGAAGTCGTACCGTCCTCGGAGAATTTATTCGGGTCAAGGAATACCTCCTCCTTACCGTCTTCCCCTTTCTTACGATAAATAACAAACTGATTTTGAAGACCATCATTTTTGGAATAATATATATAGTCACCCTCCTTAAACGGGGCACCTTCCTTCTCGTAATTCCATAAACTTTCTAATCGCTTACGTATAGATTCTCGAAATGGAATTTGATTTAAATAGTCATTCGTTACTTCATTCTGCGCGGTAACCCATTTCTTGGTATTCTCCGCTAGATCATCCTCCAACCAACGATAAGGGTCTTCGACCTCTGTTCCAAAATATTCATCCTTCTGTGCAGTTTTTTCAGATCTAGGATACGTTTTTATTTCCATTTTTTTATTTGATTCTATCACTTTTTGTTGTTGACACGCGGTAAAACCAACAGCCAGCAGAATGATTCCCAAACTTTTATTCATAATCAACAATTTAGTTACGCCGCAAGATACAAAATGCAGCGTGAATAGCAAACTGACTAGCCCTACAGGCCTTTCAGATCCACTTGGGATTGATTCGCAATTCATCAATCCTGTTTCTTTAGAGCCTTGTATATGCTACAATATTTTTCTAGCTTTGAAACTATTCAATCGCATGAGAGACAAGATATATTTTGCTTCGGATTTCCATCTGGGTGTACTACCTAAATCAACCTCCAACGAACGAGAGCGACTCATTGTATCTTGGTTAGAAGCGATTAAACACGATGCTAAGGAACTCTATCTCGTTGGCGATGTTTTCGATTTTTGGTTTGAATATAGCACGGTAGTTCCTAAAGGGTATATTCGTTTTTTAGGCAAACTAGCAGAGCTTAGCGATCTAGGAGTAAAAATAATACTGTTTAAAGGTAACCACGACATGTGGATGTTTAGCTACTTAAAAAACGAGTTAAACGCGCGGATTATCGACAATGAGTTAATTCTCCATATAAATGGAAAACGATTTTATATCCATCATGGCGACGGCCTTGGGCCAGGGGATAGAAAATATAAATTTTTAAAATCGTTCTTTAGAAGCCGCACATGCCAATGGCTATTTGCGCGCCTGCATCCTAATTTGGGAATCGGAATTGCTCAAAGATGGTCCAAACATAGTAGAGCCGCAAGTACAGAAGAAGAAAAATTCCTTGGAAATGCCAATGAGTGGCTCATACAATTCGCAGAACTGGAACTTCGTAAAAAGCATTACGACTTCTTTATATTTGGACACCGTCATCTGCCTTATGATGTTGTTCTTTCTAATGGAAGTCGTATCATCAACTTAGGAGAATGGATTCATCATTACACTTATGCTGAATGGGACGGTTCCGAATTGACACTCCGATCATGGACATCGTAACTGTCATAAACCAAATCGCTTACCTATCAGAAAGCGATGACTTGAACTCCCTATCAGAACTTTTCCGGCTTGTCACTGTTGAAAAAAATACAACCCTCATTAGCAGCGGCAAAATTGAACGTCACCTCTATTTTGTAAAAAGTGGTTCCTGCAGAATATACTACCATAAGCAAGAGCGCGAAGTCATATTAGATTTTTGCTTTCCAGGGGATGCATTGATCTCTCTAAATAGTTACATCCACAAACAACCCGGATACGAAACGATCCAAACACTTGAACGTTGCGAGCTGTACCAAATCTCGACCGAATCGCTACATTCTTTGTACAGCAATTCTATTGCAGTCGCAAATTGGGGGCGTAAGCTTGCCGAACGAGAGACGATTAAGATAGAATCTCGATTGATGAGCAAACTTTTTAAAACAGCGAGCGAAAGTTACGACGAATTACTTCAGCGGGCACCGAGGGTTGTACAGAAAATCAAACTAGGATATATCGCATCCTATCTCGGAATTTCACAGGTGACCTTAAGCCGAATTAGAGCGAAGGCTTAGCAGCAAGTTGCTTGAGAATAAAGTCAATCGTTTTCCCGACTAGCGAATCAATTCGTTGATGAGAAATATTTCGAAACCCGTGATCTCCTCCTTCCACGATAATCAATTCGTTTTCGATACCTCTTTCATCAAGAACATTTTTTAACTCTTGGGATTCTTTAAAGGGAACAATTCTATCCTTAGTCCCATGTAAAATTAACGTAGGAACTTCCAAGGAATCAATATACGATATAGGTGAATATATACTAGCATTTTCTACCACATCATTCTTTTGAGACTCTAGACTATATCCAGTTATGGCAACAGCTAACCGCTCTCTCAACGGCAGCAACTTACGCATGAATATACGTGCCATAAGAAGTTTAAACCAACCGGCCTCAGTTTGCAACAAGGCATTTAAATCTGTAGGTCCGAAATTATCAATCACATACGATACAGATGCCGGATAGGTGGAATAAGAAGCATTACTGGGCCAATCATTTTCCGTAGAGTAAGCGGCCAACAATGCTAGATGAGCACCAGCGGACTCGCCCCATAGCCCGACATTCGTTGTGTCGAAGCTGTAATTGTCGGCGTGTGCTCTAACCCAGCGTAAAGCGTCCTTACAATCTTCAATAGGTCCTGGAAAATGTAAGCTATCGTGAACCAGTGTATAACTTATCGAAATGACAGCAATACCCTTTGCCGTGAGTCTGTCTCTAATACTAGTTTTAAAATACTCGCGATCTAACGACCGATTTCCACCAACCCATGCTCCGCCATGAATCATCAGGAGAACAGGTATTTTTTCGTTTGGTAACGGGTTAGAAGGCAAAAAGACATCCAGTTTTAACGAATCGCCATTTTCTGTAACTTTGTAAAGTATTTCCTCCTCTTGGTAGCTTAGAGGCGCATCTCCTTGTGCAAACAAGTTAGTTACCCCCAAAACAAAAAAAAGCAATAGTATAGTATATTTTTTCATAGCGGGACTTAATATCTGACAAAGAAACTATTTTATAATTAAATCCTGAAGTAAAAAACAAGTTTAAAACCAAAAACAGTATTGTTTTTCAAGGAATTACATTCAAAATCATATTATACACAGGCGAGCACTCCTCCGTCAGAAACGAAGAATCCCCTTGATAGTTTAATCTACCAAGGGGATTTTCTTTTTTGAGCGGTCTGGACGGGACTCGAACCCGCGACCCCATGCGTGACAGGCATGTATTCTAACCAGCTGAACTACCAGACCTCAAACTTTTAAAGTATACTTAAGATTTCGAAAGTTGAACTCTCTTTTTAGCGGTCTGGACGGGACTCGAACCCGCGACCCCATGCGTGACAGGCATGTATTCTAACCAGCTGAACTACCAGACCTAAATCTCTTATTGTATACTTATGTAAAGAACGTTTTCGAAAGTTGAACTCTCTTTTTAGCGGTCTGGACGGGACTCGAACCCGCGACCCCATGCGTGACAGGCATGTATTCTAACCAGCTGAACTACCAGACCATTTCCTTCTTTCTAGAAGGTGTGCAAATATAGCGTTTATTTCGAATTCCGCTAAACTTTTTTGAAAAAATCTACTCTACAGCACCGTCTTTCATCTTTTCTGCATTCTCGGCAAATTGCAAAGCATCGATAATCCCCTGAATATCACCATCCATAATTGCAGGTAGATTATACATTGTTAACCCTATCCGATGTTCAGTTACTCGACCCTGTGGGTAATTGTATGTGCGAACTTTAGCTGAACGGTCTCCTGTTGACACCATCGTCTTACGTTTCGCTGCTACATCTCCGTGTTTTTTCTGAACTTCCAACTCATATAATTTGTTACGAAGCATTTCCATAGCCAATTCACGATTTGCCAACTGAGATCTTTCAACTTGGCATACGACCACGATACCCGATGGCTTGTGAGTCAATTGAACTTTTGTCTCGACCTTATTTACGTTCTGCCCGCCAGCGCCACCTGAACGCGAGGTTTGTAGTTCGATATCTCCTGGATTCAATTCTACATCGACTTCTTCCGCTTCAGGCAGAACCGCCACAGAAGCAGCTGAAGTATGTACCCGACCTTGAGTCTCCGTATCCGGTACGCGTTGCACACGATGCACTCCCGATTCGTACTTTAACTGGCCGTACGCATCTTCGCCAATAACTTTTAGGACTACCTCTTTATACCCACCAGAAGTACCTTCCGTTACGTCCATTACTTCATTACGCCATCCTTTAGTCTCAAAATAACGCGTATACATCCGGTATAGATCTCCCGCAAACAAGGCAGCTTCGTCACCACCAGAACCACCTCGAATTTCAATGATCGCATTCTTAGCATCTTCGGGATCTTTTGGAATAAGCATCAAACGAATCTCCTCCTCTTTCTCCGCTTTTTGCCCGATAAGAAGATCCTGTTCTTCTTTTGCCATTTCACGGAGCTCTTGATCCTTCTCGTTCGCTAAAATATCCTTATTTGTATCAATGTTACTGACAATATTTCTATAGATATGATACTGCTCAACGATTTTACCGAGATCTTTATACTCTTTATTGAGTTTGGCAAAACGTTTCATATCGTTGATAGTCTCGGGTTTGCTTAATTCAGCTTCAACCTCTTCCCATCTTTCTTTTATCGCTTGAAGTTTTTCTAACATAATATTTTATACATCGTCATAACAGCCGTATGCTGTTAATCAATTTCGTAGCGACAAAAATACAGTTTTTTTTGTTATTAATGAGAGGAAACCACTTTGAGACCGATAATCGAAGCGATGAGCGTAAATATAAAAAAAACACGCCAGAAATCTGCCGGCTCCTTAAAAATCAAAATCCCAACAAGCACCGTCCCAACTGCACCGATTCCAGTCCAAACCGCATATGCAGTACCTAATGGCAATGCCTGTGTAGCCTTCATCAAGCCAAGCATGCTTATAATAAGGCAAATAACAAATCCACCATACCAAAAATACATCTCCGTTCCAGTTGTTTCCTTTGCTTTTCCCAGACAAGAGGTGAAACCAACTTCAAATAAACCCGCAACAATTAATATTAACCAATTCATATTCTATTTATTATATGACAAAGATCGAGAAACAAAATCCATATTCTTTTTACAAATGCTAAAAAAAAAGACTGCCTGAAGCAGTCTCTATAAATTTCTATTTTAAAAAAGATATTATGCGGTTGCGACTTCCGCGTCAACCGTGGAAAACTCATCAAATAAATCAGAGAATCCGTCATAATCCGCATCGCCCGACGGCGTAAAGCTACGAATCCCCTTTTCCTCGATAAATGACTTCAATGATGGATCAATTCCTTCGTCTGCAAGCACAGCAATATCAGTATATGACAATGCTCCTTTGTATAGATCAGTATATGATCCATCACCGTATGGAGCGGCTTCCTCAGCAGTCATATCATCTTTAGCTGCCAATGTAGCATATTCAGCGCCAACAGAATCAAAGTCTTCGTTGGCATACAACGAATAAATTACTTTCGCGTCTTTGAACGTCGGGTCATCCTTATAGGCTGTCTTCAAGTAGGCCGGGACCATTGCAGAAAACCATCCGTGGCAATGTACCACGTCAGGAGCCCAACCTAATTTTTTCACAGTCTCTAGTGCTCCCTTACAGAAAAACAGCGATCTTTCGTTGTTGTCTTGAAAAAACACTCCCTTGTCGTCACGAAAAACTTTTTTCCGCTGAAAATACTCTTCATTATCTAAAAAGTACACCTGCATGCGAGCAGTAGGCAATGATGCCACTTTAATAATTAGCGGATTATCATTGCTATCCACCACGATGTTCATTCCCGACAACCTTATCACTTCATGAAGACGATTTCTGCGCTCATTAATATTACCAAAACGAGGCATAAGAATACGGATTTCAAATCCTTTCTCCTGCATAGCTTGCGGCAACTGGCGTGTAATTTCAGAAATTTTACTTATTTCAAGGAAAGGCGACATCTCATGGGTTACAAACAATATTTTCGTTTTTGCCATCTCCAATTGTTTTTTTTTGTTAATCGAATCGTAAAATCGGTATACAAAGGTATGAAAAATTTATGAATTTTACAATTAGTTCGTTTTCATGGCTTTATAATACCAATTTATTTATGCAATTTTGCGCCTTTATTTAACGTTTTAAGGTGAAAACATTTAAAACCAAAAAGGATCTACAATCCTATATAGCACAACAACGTACCAAAGGGCTTCAAATAGCGCTTGTACCGACGATGGGAGCGCTTCACGCGGGGCATTTAGCATTGATTGAGAGAGCCAAAGAAATTGCAGATCTCGTTGTCTGTAGCATTTTTGTTAATCCCACTCAATTTAATGACCCTAAAGATCTAGAAAAGTATCCTCGACCGATTGAGAAAGACTTGCAACTGCTCAATGATGCACATTGCGATGTTGTATTTATACCCTCGGTCAAAGAAATGTACCCAGAGGACGAACCTGTTTGGCGCATTAATTTGGGTGAACTCGATAAGATATGGGAAGGAAAGGAACGTCCTGGACATTTTCAAGGTGTTACACAAGTAGTTTATAAACTATTTACTTTAGTTAGTCCTGATATCGCATGTTTCGGACAAAAAGACTTTCAGCAAGTCATGGTTATAAAACGCATGGTTGAAATAAAAAAGCTACCCATCGATATTGAAATCTGTCCAACCGTTCGCAGTGAGCAAGGGCTCGCTTTAAGTTCAAGAAACTCGCGATTAAGCGAGCAAGGAAAGGTCAAGGCTTTGACTATATTCCGCGCGCTCAGTTACATAAAAGCACATTTTTACGAGGAAGATCCACTGCTTCTTAAAGAAAAAGCGATCTCCATTTTGGCGGAAGAGCCGGAAATAAAAATAGAATACATCGCGATATGTCAAAGTCATACATTAAAAGAAATTGAAGTAATTGATTTTGAAGTTTCCCATGTTGTTTTACTCGTTGTATGGATAGAGGGCGTACGCCTAATTGACAACATGATTTTAAACTAAATGTCATTTTACGGCATCAATATTCACCTTTTTATTCTAAATGCGGTAATTTTGTAGTATGTTAATTGAAGTAATGAAGTCAAAGATTCACCGTGTTCGTGTAACGCAGGCTGAATTAAACTATGTGGGAAGCATCACAATTGACGAGGATCTAATGGATGCAGCAAACATTGTCGCTAATGAACGAGTACAAATCGTAAATAATAATAACGGTGCGCGATTGGAGACTTACGTTATTCCAGGAGAGCGTGGTTCAGGCACAATATGCCTAAATGGTGCAGCAGCAAGATTAGTACAGGTAGGCGATATTGTCATAATTATATCCTATGCAAGTATGACACAAGATGAAGCACGTGTACATAAACCGGCTCTAATTTTCCCTGATGATAACAATAAATTAATCCACTAATCTCAAAAACATTCCATATTTTTACGGCGTTACCTCATCGGTAACGCCTTTTTTTATGCATAAGATTAGCACTACATATCGTTCCTATGTCGCGGGGTTATTAAGCCTGTGGATGATGATAATTATTGTCAGCGGTGTTGTATTTATGCACAAGGAAGTTACCTCCTCTGGAGAAATCATCACCCACGTTCACCCTTACGATTTTACAAAAAAAGGCACTTCCCATCATCATGAATCTGATGGAGAGATCCAATATCTCAACGTAGTATTTGCGGGCAATTTCTTGTTGTCCGAGATGTTTATTTTTCAGACACCCCTGCGAACATTCATAAGCTACGTCGAATACGCGTCGTTAACACAACGTTCACTTACTCAAGCTCTTCTCCATTATCACCTACGGGGGCCTCCGACTTACAGGTAACACTTCTAAATTACTTTTTCTTATTTCTATCTACTAAAGCAGTAGTGCCTCGTGCTTTTTTATCGTAAATAGCCCTTCCCTGATTTTAGTTCTGTTTTATACAATGTATAAAACAGAACTAAAATCAGCAGAACGCTCCGATATTTAAATATATGGCAGCTAGCCCATAATGTTAGAAGAAAAATCCGTTATTACTAATTCATGTATTCGTTAAGATCAACGAACAATATAATATTTTATATGTCCACGACTTATAAGGCGTTATTAATCGCCCTACTCCATTTAATACCTTTAACCATTTTCGCTCAAATCACTATTTATGGATCAGTTAAAAATACCTCTGGTGACCCAGTGGCTTATGCAACAATACTTGCCCAGGGTAGCTCCGTTGGCGCATCCTCTGATCAAGACGGAAATTTTAAATTAGTCAATATCCCTGACTCCCGGTTCACCCTAATCACAAGAGCCGTGGGCTATCAAACAAAAAAGGAAACCTTTGATAATCTATCCGATAAAACACCAATCACAATTACTTTACTTGAAGACAATCTCAGTATTAACGAGGTCGTTGTAAGCGCCACACGATATGGATTAGATCGTCGGGAAGCCCCAGTGGTCGTCAATATACTTGGACCGAAACTATTTAATGCAACCCAGTCCGTGGCTATGTCCGAAACCCTCGCCTATCAGCCCGGAGTACGGGTAGAGAATAACTGTCAAAACTGCGGATTTTCACAGGTGAGATTAAACGGACTAGAAGGTGCTTATTCACAGATTTTGATTAATAGCCGCTCGGTATTTAGCGCATTAAATAGCGTGTATGGATTGGATCAAATCCCAACAAGTATGATCGATCGTATTGAAGTTGTAAGAAGTGGTGGCTCTGCCCTATTCGGCGCAAATGCAATCGCCGGGACTATCAATATAATCACAAAAGACCCTGTGGAAAACGACTGGCAAATTAAGTCAACAAATTCAATTACTGGCGGCTCCTCTTGGGACAATACCATAGACTTTAATACCTCCTATGTCGATCAGGATCTGATGAGCGGTGTTACCTTTTATGGCATGCATCGTGAGCGCCAACCTTGGGACGCAAATGATGATGGTTTTTCCGAAATCACTAAACTCAAGAATACCACATTTGGTTCCAAAATGTTCTATAAACCGAGTGAACATAACAAAATCACGCTCGATATAAGTGTAATGGACGAGTTTCGACGCGGTGGCGATCAAATAGATTTAGCCCCACATTTTACCGACATCACCGAGCAGCTACAAACTAGATCCCTAATCGGAGGTATTACCTACGATCACTACTCCAATGACTGGAAACATAAATTTTCAATGTATGTCTCAGCACAAAAAAGCAGCAGAGACAGCTATTACGGGGGTCTAGGTGGATCAAGAAGTCCAAAGGACAGCGTTATTGCGGCAAATTCTTACGGTATCACCAAAGATTTCGCTATGGTTGGAGGAGCGCAGTATACTTACAACTTCGAAAAGGACGTGCTCACCGCTGGGATAGAGTATAACGCTAACCGTACGACGGATAACATCCCCTCATATGATCGTTCCATTGATCAAAAAACACAGGCAGTGGGCAGCTACGCACAATATGAATGGAAGGTAATCGACCCATTAAAAGCGTTAATTGGAGCTCGCTATGATTACACGCACATCGACGGAGATTATCGCCTTTTAGATCAAACCAGAACTTCGGCTGAAAACTTTGGCACTTTTAGCCCTCGTTTTACGTTGCTATACGACATCACTGCATCACTTCAGTTCCGAGGCGGTTACGCACGAGGGTTCCGTGCACCACAAGCCTTTAATGAAGATATGCATGTCACTTCCATCGGCGGCCAACAAGTGTTTGTGTTGATGGGTGAAAACCTTAAAACTGAATATTCAAACGCGTACACAGGTTCGTTCAATTATACGCGTAACTTTGGTAATACGCAGACAAGTTTACTCATTGAAGGATTCTACACAGATCTCCGAAATCCATTTACGACAGTTATGACTACCCAAAACGAAAACGTAATTATCCAAGAAATGCGTAACGGGAGCCATTCAAAAGTGTACGGAAGCAATATCGAATTGAGCGTCGCTCCTTCTAGTAACCTTACTGTGCAAGCAGGAGGCACAATCCAACGTTCCAAATACACCGAAGGACAACTAATTTTCGACGGAGACGGGACACAGGATGACATCACTGTTGACCAGTACATGCGTACCCCGAATGTGTATGGGTACCTAAACACTAATTTTAAGGCAAGCAAACCATTTACTGTTGATCTAACGGGCGTATACACGGGCGCAATGAAAGTTCCGCATTACCAAAGCGACGGGGGGATGATTATAAAAACTTCTCCCGATTTTATGGAATTGAATCTAAGGCTTGGATATACTTTCGTCGTAAAAAAAGATTTCAATATTGAACTCTTTACCGGGGTACAGAATATGTTTAATGCTTTTCAAAAGGACTTCGACAAAGGCCCCTTGCGCGATTCAGACTACGTATACGGCCCGACCAAACCTAGGACATTTACGTTCGGTATAAAAATTGGCCATTTTCATTAGAATCACGGAGCAACCTAGCATTCTTTCTGCTAGGTTGCTCCAAAAATTAAAACCATGAGAAGAATAGCCCTCACCATCCTAACATTTTTCGTTTACACGCAGGTTACCGCTCAACAGCAATCCGTGATAAACTGGATAACTTTCGAGCAACTCTCCGACTCACTTAACACAAAACCCAAAAAAGTAATACTTTTTTTTCATACAGACTGGTGTGCATACTGCAGAAAAATGCAAAATGAAGTTTTTCTCAATCCAGGGGTCATTAAAACGATCAACGAAAACTACTATGCGGTATCATTTGATGCTGAAAGTACCGAGAGTTTCTATTTCGACGGTCGTCTGATAGAAAATCAAACCAAGAACAAAGCGCGGGGTTCATATCATGATATCACGAAACTCCTCGCCCATAAAAAGAATCAATTTGTTTTTCCAACGACCATTTTATTAAACGCAGATTTTACTATAAGAAAGCGATATTTTACCTATATGGGGCCGAAAAAAATAATCGAAGCCCTAACTCGTTGATTATTAAAAACCCATGACCAAAAATCAAATATTCGAAGGCTTTTGTTTATGTTTGCTGTCGCATTGACCCTGTCTAATGCGTTATAACGCCAGAAATACGAATTGAAATTTTTATGAAAACTTTATTTAAACCATTTTTACTACTAGCTATTACTGCCCTCACCATTGTGTCTTGTTCCAAGAGTGACGATTTCGATTATGAAAAAGCACAAGAACAGCAGCGTATCGAAGATTCACTGAACAATATACGCATCCAAAAAGTTATTACCGAGCAGGCCCCCGCACTCAAGAAATTCGCAACCGATAATTTCGAAAACCCAGTATTACACGATTCACTAGGAATTTGGTATGATTTAGTTAATCCTGGCGAAGGCGAGGCATTTCAATATAGAATATCAAATGGAGGCGTTACGGCGCCAACGATAACTGTAATCTATAAAGGCACATTGCTCGATGGAACCGTATTCGATGAATCCGACGACAAGGACACAGAAGATAAAATTGAAACTGCTGAAATGCCTTTAGGAGGAGTTATTAAAGCTTGGCAAAGTGCATTCCTTCCGAAAGTGGTTAAATATAACGGATACACCGTGCCAATGGCAGGTCTTACAACAGAGGGCTTGCGGAAAGGAGCTATCATCCGTTTCATTACTCCCTCACCGTGGGCGTATGACACTAAGGAACTGGGAACCATACCCGCAAACTCACCGTTATATTTTGAAGTCGAAGTCGTTGACATCAAATACAAATAGTTAGTTTACTAAAAAATTCATTTTATATATTTATTTTTAAAAAGATAAACTAAACGTGTAGCGCGGGGACAAAAGAACTCGTTCTATGCAGTGTTAAACATTAAACAATTTATGAAAAATCTAATCAAACCATTTTTTGCTCTAGCTCTAGCTGCTGTAACTTTCACGTCATGCATGAAAGATAATGATCCAATCGACAACACCGAACAATACAGAAAAATAGAAGAGCGAGTTGACTCTGTTCTTACTTCACAAAAAACGCAAATCGAAGCTTTCGCAAATTCTGAATTCGAAAATCCCATCAAAGACTCCATTAAAATCACTCTATCGTATCTTGACAAAACGGTAGAAAGAGGCATTTGGTACGAAGTTACTTCCGAGCCAACAGACGATAGTTACGAGTATGAGATATCTGGTCAAAACTTAGTTTATCCTAGTGTAAAAGTGAAATATTCTGTAAAAAGCCTTACAGGCACAACATACAAAGAGGATGCAACAGGGAGTACCTACGTTTTAGGAGGCTCTAATGCAAATGCAAATATTATCAATCAAATATGGGGAATTTCGTTCTTCCCTTATTCTATTGACTATAATGGTCAAACCTACTACCCTAAAGGATTAACAAAAGAAGGTTTGAAAACAGGCAGCAAAATTAGAGTTGTCGCGCCTTCTGTTTGGGCATTTGACACTCAAAATGTGGGTGACATCCCTGCCAATACACCGTTAGTGTATGAATTCGAAGTATTAGACATTGACTAAGGTTCCTTAGACTATACTAAAAAAATGTCTTTGGAGCTTTCCAAAGACATTTTTTGTTTAATAAGGTTTTCGATTAAGCACATCCGCAAGAAATGGCTCAACAAAAACATATTTATTTCGATTCAATACTTCTCTTTTTGCTCGTAGCACAAAAGTAAATTATTAAATTTACGAAATTAACTTAGGGAAGACCTGACAAAATCGAATGGGATGAAAATAGCACTAGCGCAACTCAACTACCATATTGGAAACTTTGAACTAAACACAACACGCATAATTTCTGCGATCCAAAAAGCAAAAACAGAAAAGGCTGATTTAATCGTTTTTGCGGAACTAGCCGTTGGGGGTTACCCGGCCAAAGACTTACTCCGGAATAAACGGTTTCTGGCATTATGTGATGAAAATTTACAGAAAATAGTTGCAGTAAGTCAAGGAATTAGCTGTATCATTGGCGCGCCTGTACCAAATCACGATCCAGAAGGCAAGGCGTTATACAATTCAGCTGTCTATATCGAAGATGGTAAAATTAAAAATATTTGCAAAAAAAGTCTATTACCAGACTATGATGTTTTTGACGAATATCGTTACTTTGAACCTAACCGCCATGTATCATGCATCGATATCAAAGGCGAAAAAGTCGCTCTTACAATCTGTGAAGATTTATGGGATGATGACGCCTCCAATTCCTATGTCGGAGACCTGATGGACGAGTTAAGGAAAGAAAAGCCGACACTTATTGTCAATATTGCTGCTTCACCATTCTCGTACGTACACTTTGAAAGTCGCATTAACGTTCTAAAAAGAAACGTAATTAAAGCAGGGTGTCCACTCGTGTATGTCAACCAAATTGGTGCACATGCAGATATCATTTTCGACGGACGTTCGCTCGCCCTCGACCGTATGGGCAACCTATTATGCCAGTTGGAGGGATTCCGAGAAGATTTTCAAATTGTAGACACCGATCAAGCTATGTCTGTGAATAACCAAGAAAATGAACCTGATTCGGAAATAGCGCTGATTCATCAAGCTCTTCTACTAGGACTTCGAGATTATTTTCGAAAATCGGGATTCAAAAAAGCTGTCTTGGGTCTTTCGGGGGGACTAGACTCCGCTATAGTTGCGGCCCTGGCTTGCGAAGCTCTGGGACCTGAAAATGTCTTAGCGGTACTCATGCCATCAATGTATTCCTCAGACCACTCCCTGAAAGACGCTCTTGATCTGGTGGGAAACACAGGATGTAAACACTTAATAATACCTATAAAAGATGTTGCTACTAGTTTTGACAACACTCTCTCAGAAGCCTTTTCAGGATATCCAGCGGACTTAACCGAAGAAAATATACAAGCACGTATTCGTGGGACGCTCTTGATGGCGATATCTAACAAATTCGGAAATATACTACTCAATACTTCGAACAAAAGCGAAGCAGCAGTGGGATATGGCACGTTGTATGGCGATATGGCAGGTTCGCTTAGTGTTATAGGGGATGTTTATAAAACGCAGGCATATAGTTTAGCAAAATATATAAACCGGGAGCGAGAAATTATCCCAATCAATACGATTGTAAAACCGCCGTCTGCGGAGCTACGCCCCGACCAAAAAGACTCCGACTCTCTGCCACCGTACGATATTTTAGATAGTATCTTGTACCAACTCATCGAACTTGAGAAACCAGCCTCAGAAATCATTAACGCTGGTTTTCAAGAAACGACCGTACAACGGGTCTCAAACCTTCTAAACAATGCAGAATTTAAGCGGTATCAGTGCCCTCCGATCTTACGAGTAAGCCCAAAAGCATTTGGCAGCGGTCGTGTAATGCCATTAGTTGCGAAATATCCATTTTAAATTAAACCTATTATACAAGATGAAGTCTAACAAATACTAATGTTTAAGTCTTATGAAAAAGCTAAATTATATATTCATTCTCGGAGTCATCGCACTTCTTAGTTCCTGTGCTTCTGTACAGTACAACACAACCAAGGTGGAGAGCCTTGATTTCGGACAGTACAAGACATATGGATGGCTTCCCCCAGTAGACTCTTTATCAAAAGATTATTTTTCCAATGATATCGCCAAAACTAATATCTTAAACGCGGCGAACAAAGAAATAGAGGGTTTGGGATTACAATACAGTAAAGAAAATCCCGATATATTATTCCGATATATTACAATTGTCAATAACAAAAGTCGTCCTGTATATAACACATCCTACGGATGGGGAGGTCCTTGGGGTTGGGGCAGACCGTGGGGATGGGGATACGGCTATGGCTATACCTACCCTGTCGGTAGCGAAAAATATCGCTACGCGCATATTATCGTTGAGGCGCTCGATCGAGCAACTAATTCTGTGATCTGGCAAGCTCGTGGGTCATCCGCAATCTCTACTCCTGAAAAAGCGATAAACAACGTTTCAAATGTCCTTCACGGTATCTTCAAAGAGTACCCCACTAAAAAGAGATAACATTTTTCATTTAAAAATATAAAAAAATACCCTCGACGTCAAAAATGAAGTGGAGGGTATTTTTATTTAAAGACTCTAAGCTGATCAGCCAAAGGATCCGGAGTGATTCTTAACAATAACATCACTGTTAATTTCTAATCGACCATTTTATGGTCTTGCTTCGCCTGCCCCCCCGACCAAATTTTCTTTGCACTCCAGGGAACCTCTGGAGTACTCCAAAAGGGATCATCTTCGGAAAGACCTAATGGTAAAAAAATCTGAGAAGTTAAATATGGGCTCCCTTGATTATTATAAGAATCACCAAGTCCTAATTGTTCTCCATAAAGACCAATCGTCAACCAACCGGATTTATAAGTGTATGGACTTTCCGTAATTTTTCGCAATACGGCCGTTAACGCAGCTCTCACTTGCCCGGGCGCTAATTCCTCGGGCAACCGCTTTTTGAAAGCCATATCCGCTAAATGGTGAAAAGCTCCTGCGCGATAAATAATAGATCG
This sequence comes from Sphingobacterium shayense, assembly GCF_013179575.1. Classification (GTDB taxonomy): domain Bacteria; phylum Bacteroidota; class Bacteroidia; order Sphingobacteriales; family Sphingobacteriaceae; genus Sphingobacterium; species Sphingobacterium shayense. The sequence goes on from NZ_JABMCQ010000013.1 coordinate 32,413, forward strand.
TCCGGACGGCGGAAACGAGCCGTCCTTATTAATCAACCGTTCTAAAATAACTGCATAACGCTCATTACGTACAGCAATTTTGTTGAACATAACATCATAACTAGTCGTCTTGTCTTTAATAACGTCTTTTATTGCACTAAGATATGGATGTATAACGTAGCTATTATAATAATCGTAGGCGAAATGCGGACCATCCTTATACATACCATCGCCTACATACCATTGATCCATCTGGCGCAGTGCATAGTCAATTCGCATATTATCCCATTGATAACCGAATTTCGCGAAGAAAACTTCATTCAAAGCCGAGAAAAGTAGCCAGTTTGAAAACGAAGGTCGGAATTGTCGCGTAGTTTGAATACTACGAACCAATTTATCTCGATCCATCTGATCGAGATTTTCCCACAGCCAAGGGCAACGCAAGAAAGCTAATGCTATGAAGGAGGCATCCACAAGTTGTTGTCCACCTAAATTAAAAGCCATAAAATCACGGGCCCCGGTATCCAATGCATTTTTTATGCCCGCTATTGTCCATGCACGATATTGATCACGCAACGCCACTTCTTTTTCATCTCCTCCCTCCAGTGCCAACCAAGGAGAAATACCAGAGAGAACACGACCTAAGACCTCGACGTACTGTACCTGAATTCGATGCTCTTTATTATCGACGTTAGGTGCCGTAATTTTCGGCATATTTATCCGCAGGCTATCATGCGCAAGACTCCGCATTACCGGTCGTGCCATCCGGTCCATTTCTTTCAACCAATACGTTCTATCATTCAATTTAGGAATTGGTTCCGATGTCCTTGCATTTAAACTCAAAAAAACATGACTCAATATCAAAACTACTGAAAACGAATAAAATACACTTTGATGCATCGATAATAATTTATAAGAGTGATATACCTTCTGTAAACCTTTCATAGTACTTAAAAATCTTATATTAACTTACCAAAATAGTGGACACTCCTACACATACTCATATTCACTTAGCGTCCATTGATCACAAGATACAATTTAAAGCTAATTGTAGAAAAACCATTCATTTTTATAATCGTTTTTATAAATGTTAAAAAAACACTTAAAAACAATACTAATATTAACTATATTTGAGTAAGGCCTTTTCGACACCGCCGCGCTAACCAATAGGACAATATCAGCTAACTATGAATAATACTAACATGGCTCTAAAAAATCTTTTCTTCATATTATTTTGCATAACTACTTGTTCCGGCTCCGCTTTATTTGCTCAGACAACAAAAAAAGTCGACTATTTCGATATAAGAGATATCCGCCTACTATCAAGCCCGTTCAAGCACGCCCAAGATGTCGACTTAAATTATTTGCTTGAAATGGACGCCGACAGACTTCTCGCGCCATTTTTACGTGAATCAGAATTACCATTAGTGCGGCCATCTTATGGGAATTGGGAAAATACAGGACTCGATGGACACATTGGTGGACATTATATATCTGCGCTTTCTTATATGTATGCTGCAACCGGAGACTCACGAATAAAAGAACGTTTAGATTATATGCTTTCCGGTTTAGAACGATGTCAAAAAGCGAACGGCAACGGCTATATAGGAGGGGTTCCCGGTGGAGAAAAGATATGGGAAGAGATTAAAAATGGGCGAATAAACGCAAGTGGATTTAGTCTTAATGAAAAATGGGTGCCGCTGTATAATATCCACAAAACATATGCCGGACTCCGCGATGCCTATTTATTAACGGATAATCAATCTGCTAAGTCCATGCTTGTTAATATGGCAAATTGGGCACTAGCACTAGTTGAACAGTTATCTGACGAACAAATTCAGCAAATGCTAGAAAGTGAACATGGCGGATTGAATGAAATTTTCGCAGACGTTGCCGTAATTACCGGTAACCCTGCATACATAAACCTAGCTAAAAAATTCTCGCAACGTCTCATTCTTGAGCCTTTATTACAGCACACAGATAGCCTAACGGGACTCCATGCTAATACGCAAATTCCAAAAGTATTAGGATTCAAACGAATTGCCGATGTCGATCAAAACACGGAGTGGGCGAATGCGGCAAGCTTCTTTTGGGAAAACGTAGTACAACAACGAACAATTTCGATCGGTGGCAATAGTGTCAGCGAACATTTTAACCCAATCGATGATTTTTCAAAGATGATGTACAGCGTGGAAGGGCCGGAAACATGTAACACTTACAATATGTTAAGGCTTACGAAAATGTTATATCAAACTTCCCCACAAGGAAAATATTTAGATTATTACGAGCGAAGTCTTTACAACCACATATTGTCAACACAACATCCTGAGCACGGCGGCTTTGTTTATTTTACCCAAATCCGGCCTTCTCATTACCGAGTATATTCCAGACCCCATACCAGTATGTGGTGCTGCGTAGGGTCTGGCATGGAAAATCATGCGAAGTACGGCGAGATGATATATGCGTCAAACGGGAGCGAATTGTATGTCAACCTATTTATCCCGTCAACGCTAAATTGGAAACAAAAGAATGTTGAAATCGTTCAGGAGAATAAATTCCCTGAAAATCCTAGTACTCGTATTACCGTAAACACTGAAAAACCGACATCTTTTGCTCTAAACATTAGAAGACCGAGTTGGATTGCCGGAGAACCTATTGTCATAGTCAATGGAAAAAGCGGGAGCACGGACAAATCTATTGGGGACTATATTCGCATTGAACGCGTTTGGGAGAAAGGGGATACCATTGAAATAAGGTTTCCTATGGCGATAAATATTGAGCAGCTACCTGATAAGAGTAATTTCTACAGTTTCCTTTATGGACCGATCGTCTTAGCGGCTCGTAGCGGAACCGACGATCTTAAGGGTTTGCAAGCGGATGATAGTCGAATGGGACACGTAGCCAGAGGAAAACAAATACCGATGGCAAACATTCCTCTATTAACTGCTGAACCAAAAAACCTTACGAAGTTGGCGACACCAATACCGAATAAACCCTTACATTTTTCATTAACGAACTTATATATAGGAGACAAGAAAATCCAAATGGAATTAGAGCCTTTTTACGGAATTCATGATTCCCGCTACATCTTGTATTGGCCGCAGGCCACCGAAGTTGAACGAATTGCCATTCAAAAACATTTAGCAGAAAGCGAACGAGAGGAATTGCGTCTGAACTCACGTACTGTAGACAGGGTTGTTTGCGGGGAACAGCAACCAGAGTCGGATCATTTCATAAAAGAGGATAACAGCACTGCCGGTGTAAACGGCGATATTAGGTGGAGACAAACCAAGGCATGGTTTAGTTATAGAATGAAAAAAAATGTGGATAAAGCACAATTATATGTCAAGTTTTTAACCGAACCTGCTCTCCAACAAACAGAAATTATAGTTGAGGGAATAATCGTTGGTTCATTAAAAGGAACAAATACAGATGGTGTTCAATCTATAATATTCAATTGGCCAAATAACCTCAGCATTAAAAACGAATACGAAATTAAAATACAAGCAAAGGGAGGAAAACCTAGTCACAAAATTTTAGAAGTTCGATTATTAGACAGTTCAAAAACGCCAATCTGACAACTATATTATTCGAAATAATGACTCCATCACTTGAGCAACAAAATAAGCACCTCTTGAATGAAAAACTAATGATACCCCTTGATCAATTGTGGGTCTCGTTTTTGAAAAGTCACATTCTTATTTACACCATCTTTGAGCGAAAATTATTGCTCCGTCTTAAGACGCAAGACACTGAACGAATACGGTTCAAGGACAAGGTTTTCTAAATCTAGCTGAAATTGCTTTGGCCTTGCATGCTTGTCTTCAAGAGCACCGGTAAGCACGGTAGCCTCCGCAGTAGTTGCTTTTACACCAAGCGAGGAAAAATCGGTTTCAAGACTCACCACTACGGGTAGCATGTTCACTAATTTCACAATAAGGTCACCCGTTTTGCTATCCCTAACAACAGATTTTGCAACCCGTTTTGTTACCCTTTCATCCTTATTTGCAAGTTTCAATGATGAAAAAAAATATTCATCTCCCGAGTTGCTTCCAAATAGCTGCTGCACAAAATAACCAACAGTGGGTCTAACTGTCTGGTTATCGAAATAGATCAAATCTGGATTCCATTGCGTATTCCCCGTTTTAGCTAATAATGGAGCATAAGAAGTCATTGCAACTATATCACCATTTCGTTCTAAATTACATAAATGTAGCGCTTCAGCAAGCGCTGTTTCAATGGTGCTCGCACGACCTGAGATGTGAGCTGCATACTCCCCTAAATAAACTTTAGACTTCGTTCTGTCATATTTATCATAAAAATCTTGGTTATGAAGAAACCATCCCGGAGACGTATAATAATGTTCATCGACAAGAGGAATTTTTAATTTATCGGCAAGGTTCCAGCCTTCGACATAATCTGTACCTTCGTAAAAGGGCCCCGACGTACCGATAACCTGTATTTCGGGATACTTCTGCTTCACAGCCTGGTATATCATCGTAAAACGCTCGACGAAAATATCGGTTATCATGTCTTCATTACCGATACCGATATATTTTAATCCAAATGGCTCTGGATGACCTGCCTCAACACGCTTTCTCCCCCAGGTACTGTTGTTATCTCCGTTCGCATATTCAATTAAATCAAGGACATCTTGAATGTATGCTCCCATATTCTCCATCGCAATACCACATTGCTGTCCGCCAATCGGATGACCATGGTGCCCTGAGTTTTGACAAGGAACACCCGCGGCAACAACAGGTATCGGTTCAGCACCTAGATCTTCACAGAACTGGAAATATTCATAATAACCTAAACCGTACGATTGATGATAACCCCACAAGTTACGTTGCCCCAGGCGGGCTTCCAACGGACCGATTGTATTTTTCCAGTGATAGATATTTTCCAATCCATCACCATGGGCAACACATCCACCGGGGAAACGAACGAAGCGAGGTTTCATTTCAGCAATCGCATTTGCTATATCGGCCCGCATTCCATTTTTACGATTGCGAAAAGTGTTTCGAGGAAATAAAGACACCATGTCTAAGTCCACCACAGTCCCCTCTTCGGTCATCAGTAATAGTCGGGCATTTGGTACTGTAGATTTTACCTGTATGGTAACATCATACTTAGCCCACTTCTCACTCACCCGCTTTGTTTTTCCTTCTGCAACAACCTGCCCGAGACTGTCCAATATACGTACGACTAAACGATCAACATTCTTGTCTTTTGAACGCGCATACACCGTAAAGTCGTAAGGTTGGCCGGATAATAAAGCGTACCCATCAAAACCCTCATTGATCACTCCCTGACCTTTTGGAGCTTTTAGGTTTAGGAAATGTTTGTTATTTTCATGAACAGGAGACATGGAATCAATCAGCAATCGGACATCATCGCGGCTCCCCTTCCAGGAAGTTAGGTTATTCCACCCCTCCTTATCCGTCGAAGAATATTCAAAACCTCTGTTTTGAACAAGCTCTGCGTAGAGTCCTCCATCCGCAGCATAATTGATATCTTCAAAAAAAATTCCCATGAAAAGATCACTGATTTTTCTTGGCGTATAATCTAATAATGAAAGTTTTCCCTCCACAGGTTTCAAAGTGGGAAAACGAACCGAATCGTCGATCGCTCTTTCACTATACAATGTTTGTTTAAGTTGTCCCAATTTATTAGCCCTCAATAGTTTTTCTATCTGTGCCCATTCTACTTTGTGCATTGTGCCGGTTAATGTTTCCCCAGCGAGATTTATTTTAGTCTCCTGACTTAGATAACGTACTTTTCGAGGTGTAGAAAACGTTTTGAAGTCTTTTGTATAAACACCGTAGCTATCAGTACTATCAGATTGCCATCTTACGGTATATTCGCTCGAATGACTGTCAAAAGAAAGTACGGGAGTCTTAACATTTCCTTCCGAATAGACCAACGGGTAAGACTGACTCTTCCAATAAATTAGATCTTTTGAGGATGTGTATGCAAATGCGCCATCATGCTCGTTCAGCCCCCAGACGCAATGCCAAGTTCCATCGGGGGATCTAAATAAATAAGGATTAAACATCATCTTTTGTGACCCCCAGCGGCCGTAGTCTGATGACAGATAGGAACGCTCAGGACCCATCGCCTGCCAATGTTTCTTGTCTATGCTCCAAGCGAAGTGAAGTCCGTTATGGTGGTTATTCGCGCTCGTACTGTACGCGAAGATATAAGCGGAATCAGGTTCACTCGCTTTAGCTTGTGGAAACAAGTTTACAAACAGAAGTAAAAGGATAATGCTTCTCATAAATTAAAGTTTAGTTTTCATCACCTCCTCTGAAAAACTTCAACCAAAAAAAAATCGGTCAGAGAGCGGCGGCATCGCTACGTTCGTTAAAGATTATGGTTGCTATATTCTTGCAAAAAACAAGTGTTACACCTGCTTTTTTAGGCTCAATATCTTCCCATTAAAATACGTCAGCTCTTATCGAACGGGAATTCTTATCACGGTAAAGGAGTATGGAGCAAAAGTTTCTTTAACTACATTTCCGTTGTACCTCATCTGGTCAGTAACCGGCTGTATCGCTAATGGCTGTTCAATACTATTGGCAATGTTAAGATCAGGGTTTGCTAGCGTTATTTTAGAAGCCGTCCCGACAATTTTATTTTTTGAGTTAAGCTGAAAATTAACCGAGGTGGATGAATTATTGTAATTCACAAACTTTATAATCAGCTCTCCTGAATCCCTATCAAATACCGTTGAGGCATATAGACTGTCAGCACCTGTAACGTTCTTTCCTTCGTATTTGATTGGAATAATAGTACTTCCTTTATGTAAAGAGTAAAGCTTTTGAACATGGTAACTCGGCGTTCCATAAACATTTAAATTATCCACCCAGATCAAATCGGGAGACCATTGCCAACCCTCGACATGCCCAAATAGTGGTGCGTAAGACGCCATCCGCACAACGTCGCCATTTCGCTCAAGCCCGGTCATAAACGCGGCCTCTGAAAGAGCTGCCTCCCAAGTGCTACGTCCGGGGCCGTTCGGTCGAGTGGTATGTGAAGCGTATTCACCCGCAAAAATTTTCGCTCCCCTCCGATCATAATCATCATAACGTGCTGCTCCGGATAAAAACCATGCTGGCGGACGATAATAATGCTCATCAATAATATCAATTTTCATTGACCTTAATTTATCATCCAAATACTCAAATCGCTCCCCATCGGGTCCTGTGCCCGAGCTTGCAATAAGTGCAATTTCAGGATGCTTTTGCTTCAATATATTTTGGAAAGCTTCTAATCGTTCAACATATTGAGGTCCCCAGTTTTCGTTTCCAACCCCAAGCAATTTCAAATGAAACGGCGCAGGGTGTCCCATCTCAGCACGGATTTTCCCCCATGGGGAATCCACCGGTCCATTTGCAAATTCTATAAGATCTAACGCGTCTTGAACATATTCATCAAGTTCATCCATAGGTACTACCTCTGCCGTATTAAACTGGCATGCCATACCACAATTCAGAATAGGTACTGGCTCCGCACCGATATCCTCGGAGAGTAAAAAATACTCGAAAAAGCCAAGGCCAAAACTTTGAAAATAATCGGGGGTTAATCGTTGAGAAAACTCGGTATTCCAACGGTTTATTATTAGTTCGCGTTGTTCAATCGGTCCGACTGTGTTCTTCCACTGAAAACGGTTTGCCAAATCGCGTCCCTCGACAATACATCCACCAGGAAAACGTATGAACCCAGGTTTCATTTCGTCAAGTATCTGCACCATATCTTTTCGCAGCCCTTTTTTACGTCCTTTCCATGTATCCTCAGGAAAAAGCGAAAGCATATCAACCACTACTTCTCCTGTCCCCTGAAACCATATATTTAACTTCCCTCCAGCTGTAGTGGCATTGGCAGTGAGATTCACAGCGGCCGTCTGCCACTCCCCATTACCCGTGAGCGGTAGCTGGCCTTCGGCCAGCACGTGACCGCTAGAGTCGACCAGCTCCAATTTCAATTTCACACCTTCGGAAATTTGCTTATATAACAGCGAAAACTCATAGCGTTCCCCTTGTTTAATGCCCATCCCACGGAAACCCTCATTTTGCAATCCGGCAGCAAAATCTACTTTCTTATTGATTCGCAGTGAGCGTCTATTTCCTTTCCGCTTGCTATCGTTAACCACCAATATCGATCCTTCAGGTAACTCACCTAACTGATTCCACCCCATCAAGGGTGCATCAAATTCAAAAGATCGGTTCTTTACTAACTCCGCATAGATGCCCCCATCCGCACCTAAATTAATATCTTCAAAGAACACCCCCCACATTGTTGAAGAGATTTCTCCTGCTGGTTGATCTAGGGCGATTTTCATCTCGATAGGGGCTTGAGAAAATAAACTAGACGAAAGTAATATAAGAGCAGTAAATAGATTTATTTTTTTCATCACCGATCTTTTTAAGTTAATTCTAATACAATCACAGAAAAGGCAGGAATATCAACTTCGATCGTCCCGTCACGAAGTTTTGCTTCTTTATAAAGAGCCGGAACAATAGTTTCCGGTTTCTCAAATGTATTATAATCGCGAAGGTTTTGCGATTTCAATATACGACCTTCAACATTTGAAGCTTTTATCCCACCGAGACCGATTGATATCTTCTTATTATTGGTAGGATCAATATTCACCAGCGACACGTGAATCTTTCCCATTTCATCTTTAGAGGCCGAGGCCGATAGCGCGGGAATACTATCCCCTGCAAAAGTGAAGCTATCTGTAGAAATATCCAAAGGAATCTGTCGCGCATCTTGATGAACTTTATACATTTCCATCACATGATATGTGGGAGTTAATATTATCTGGTTTCCCCGCGTTAGGATTACCGACTGCAGTACGTTAACTGCCTGCGCGAGGTTAGCCATTTTCACCCTTTTAGCGTGATTATTAAAAATATTTAAAGTCATACCAGCGAGCATAGCATCACGCATCGTATTTTGTTGGTATAAAAAGCCTGGATTTGTTCCAGGTTCAACCTCATACCATCCCCCCCATTCATCAACAATGAGATCGATACGTCCCTCTGGATCATACTTATCCATAATCGCAGAATGCTTATCGATAAGCTCGTTCATAAACCATCCGGATTTCATTGTTTTGAAATACTGTTCTTCGGAGAACTTTGTCGAAGGACCTTTGGCATTCCAATCGATGACAGCGTAATGATGTAGAGCAACTCCTTTCATTAAACTGTGCGGAATTTTCTTCATCAAGGTTTCGGTCCAATTATAGTCCGCCGAATTTGCACCCGATGCTATACGGTAAAGGCCTTCTTTGTTCCCCCAAGCAGACATGAAAGTTGCGTATTTTTTATAAATGTCGGCATAGTAATCAGCGGTCATATTTCCACCGCAGCCCCAAGCCTCGTTACCGACACCCCAATATCTTACGGTCCACGCCTCCTTTCGGCCGTTTTTAACACGGAGATCGGACATCGGGCTCTCTCCGTTAAAATTAACATATTGAACCCAGTCGGCCAACTCCTGTACTTCGCCACTCCCTACATTTCCAGCCAGATAAGGTTCCGTCTCCAAAAGCTCGCACATATTTAAGAAATCATGCGTACCAAATGAGTTGTCTTCGGTGACACCCCCCCACCAGCTATTCACTATCGCAGGTCTCTCCGCCTTCGGTCCAATACCATCTTTCCAATGGTAAGTATCAGCGAAACATCCTCCGGGCCAACGTAAATTTGGTATCTGTAATTTTTTAAGTGCCTGAACAACATCGTTGCGTATGCCTTCGGTATGGGCAATGCTGTCGTTTGCTTCACCAACATAAAACCCATCATATATACAACGACCTAAATGCTCTGCAAAATGTCCATATATATGCTTACTTATAGTGACTGTGTCAATTGATGGTCGAAGAGTTACTTTATTTTGACCGCATAAAGAGGCGCTAGCCAATAAAAGCATAGCGCCTAATTTCAATCCTCTATTTCTCATAATTTAAGATTAAAATTTCTTTTTAACGTACGGAAAATCTATACGTCGTTTTCGATGAATACTCTTGACTTGGTTCTAGTACCGTCGATGCAAACGTAGGATGGTTCGGAGCATCAGGATAATGTTGCGTTTCTAAACAAAAAGCAGCGCGAAACGGATATGATAAACCTTTCTTTCCTTTTGGATCTTCCTGCTTCATAAAATTTCCACTGTAAAATTGTAAGCCCGGCTCGGTTGTAAAAATCTGCATCTCAATGCCCGTTTCGGGGGCATATACAGTTGCAACTTTCTGATAATCATCCGTTTTATTAAGCTCAAAATTATGATCGTATCCCCCTCCAATTTTCAACTGAGCATGATCCTGATTAATGCGCTCACCAATAGTACGTGGCTCTCTGAAATCGAAAGGTGTTCCAGCGACTTTTAAACTTTCACCTGTCGGGATTAATGTCTGATCAACTGCCGTAATAGCATCAGCGTCCACCTGTAACTGATGGTCCAAGATGGTGGATGCACCCGCACCGTTCAAATTAAAATAAGCGTGATTGGTCAAATTAAGAACCGTTTTTTTATCCGTCGTAGCATTGTACTGAATATTTAAACCTCCCTGCCCATCAATCGAATAGGTTACGCTCATATTTACCGTTCCGGGATAACCTGCTTCTTTATCTGGAGATACATAGGTTAGTGTAACCGATGTATCGTTGCTAGATGCAGCATCCCAGACTTTATTGAACACCCCATTAGTTCCACCATGTAATGAATTTTTTCCATCATTTTTCTCCAGGTCATATTTCTCTCCGTCTAAAGTAAACGTGGCATCACCAATCCTATTTCCATAACGTCCAACGATGGCGCCATAGAAATTATTCGCGTTATCTTTATATTCCTGTGCAGTTTCATAACCCAAAATAACATCTTTACTCGCCCCTGATTTATCAGGAACATTCAAACTTACTAACCGTGCTCCATAATTAGTTAGCGTTAAGGAAACGCCGCCATTTTGTAATGAATAAAGTTTTACATTTTTTTTATCAATGAGACCATCAAAACCCGTAGAGGTCGTATCTACGGTATCCGAGGTTGCATTATTTTTTTGATCATTAGTCCCTTGTTGGCAACCAAAGGTTAGCGCGGAGGCTATTAAGGCAACTGTTAAAATATTAGTTTTCATATCAATTAAGTGTTTATATTGTACAAGTTACTTACCAGAAGCGCACGTATATTGCAGTCACTAAGAGCAATGTTACAACAATCAGCACCAATATGGATGGTTCCACCCGGAACATCTTGCTGTCCAACGTAAACGCTTTTGGATTTTCTTTTGGTCCAAATAAACTGACAATGATCATCAATGCAATAGTAAATGCAAAGGCTAGACCCATACAAATTTGAAAGGGGATTTCATATTCCCCACTTCTATTTATATAGGCCGTATAGATCCAGGTTTCCGGTCCAAACACTTTGGTAGCAAATTCGTTAAAGAATACTGATAGTCCAAACCCTGTGACAAGGCCTGTAATCGCAGCCGCTCCCGTTGTACGTTTCCAAAACATCCCCAATAAAAACATCGCAAAAACTCCGGGACTAATAAAGCCAGTGTATTTTTGTATGAAAGTAAATCCGCCTGCTCCGCCAATACCGAGGGTATCGTTCCATGTGAAAAGTACAGACACTAAGATAGAAACTACAATCGTTATTTTCCCTATCCAAACCATTTTTGCTTCACTCGCATCTTTACGAATATATTTCTTATAGATATCAAGCGTGAAAATCGTTGCTATGCTATTGGCTTTACCAGCGAGACCTGCAACGATGGCTGCAGTAAGGGCCGCGAGTGCCAGTCCCTTCATACCATTAGGCAGATAGCCCAAAATTGCGGAATAGGCATTATCCGCATGGAAAACACCACCTGGTGCCATCTCTTCTTGTAATGCTCCATTCTTATAAAGCACATAAGCTGCAATCCCCGGAAGCATAACTATGATTGGCATCAAAAGCTTCAAAAAACCTGCAAACAAAATTCCTAAACGAGCCGTTTTAAGATTCGCCCCTAACGCACGTTGCGTGATATATTGATTACATCCCCAATAATTTAAATTCACGATCCAAATCCCTGCGAGATACATCCCAATTCCAGGTAGCATAAGGTATTTATTAATCTCTTCTTGAGAGGCCCCGGGCCCAGGTTTTTCAACGATCATATTAAAGTGACTCGGCGAATCTTCCATCAACTTATTGAATCCTGCTATAACATCTTTTCCTAAACCAAAATGCTCACTCACCAAAGTCAATGCCACATAGGTAGTAGCGATACCGCCAACTATAAGCACCACGACCTGGATTACATCGGTAAACCCAATAACGCGCATTCCTCCCAGCGTGATAATCACGGCGAAAATTGCTAGGGCGACCATGATAATATGGAAACTATCTCCACCACCAGCCATACTGGAAATAGCAATAGCACCTAAATATAAAATGGATGTCAAGTTTACAAACACGTACAAAAACAGCCAAAATACAGCCATAATTAAACTAGTTGTTTCATTATAGCGGTTATTTAAAAACTGTGGCATCGTAAAGATCTTGTTCTTCAGATATACCGGTATGAACCAAACTGCAACAACAATAAGTGCGATCGCTGCTATTAATTCATAAGCGGCAACAGCAATTCCCACCTCAAAACCATTACCACTCATTCCAATAAACTGTTCAGCCGAGATGTTTGAAGCAATTAAAGAGGCTCCAATAGCCCACCATGTTAATGATCCTTCCGCAAGGAAATAATCCTTGCTCCCCCCTGCTGAGTTTGTTTTTTTACGGTATATCCAATAACCGTATCCGGCTACCAAGAAAAAATAGATTACAAAGATTACGTAGTCTACTGTCGCGAATTTTTCCATCGTTATTTATAAAGGTTAGAAAAAAGACTTTCCTCAATCTGTCCTGAGTTGAACAACAAGGAAAGTCTTTTATTATTTATTTTTTGAGCAGATAATACAGCTCGTTCCATCTAAGTTGATTTTCCAAATTCGGTAGCGTCGTATTCTCATCGATAACAACATATTCAACGCCTGCAATACGAGCAAAATCCTCAAGATATTCAGGGGTTAAAGCTAAGCTATAAGCGGTATGGTGTGCTCCTCCAGCCAAAATCCAAGCACTGCAGCCTGTCTTCATATCAGGTAGCGGTTTCCATAACACACGGGCTACAGGTAGTTTCGGTAGATCATTTGTCACTGGAATACCCTCCACTTTATTTACAATGAGTCGGAACCGCGTGCCCATATCCACAAGGGATGCATTTAACGCTGCCCCACTGATACCATTAAAGACTAGTCGCGCTGGATCCGCCTTACCGCCGATCCCTAACGGGTGAACTTCGACACGTGGAGTACTCGCAGCTAGAGCCGCATCAACCTCAAGCATATGAGAACCAAGTACCATTGCACTATCTGGGTTGAAATTGTACGTATAATCTTCCATGAATGCAGAGGCTCCCTGTAGACCGGCTCCCATCACTTTACAAGCGCGAACTAACGCAGGTGTTTTCCAATCTCCTTCTCCCGCAAACCCAAACCCCTCTGCCATCAGACGTTGGACCGCGAGTCCAGGTAATTGAACAATTCCATGAAGATCTTCAAACGTATCAGTGAATCCTTTATAATTACCCGCTACAAGAAATTTACGAAGTCCAATCTCTATGCGGGCAGCTTCTTTCAGACTATCTCGTTTATCACCATCAATTTTCACATTGTCAGCTAATTCATAAGTTTGTTCATACTCGCGAATTAATTCATCGATCTCGTGTGATGTTACTTCATTGATAATCTCTACAAGGTCCCCGACAGCATATGTATTTACCGAGAAACCAAATTGCGTTTCGGCAGACACTTTATCT
>NZ_JABMCQ010000130.1 GCF_013179575.1 Sphingobacterium shayense
CCGGAATCCTAATCCAATCGGAGCTTCCCGTGCTTGTTTTTTAGGAACCCCTTGTGCCTCTTCATTTGCAATACGGACATGTTCCACTTCGGTGTCGATTGACGAAGACACCTTTCCTGTTTCCGGCTTATTGTTATCTGGTATTGAAAATGGGGGGATATGGTCGTAGTAGCCATCATTTTCATCGTATGTTACAATTACTATTGTTTTCTTCCATACCTCTGGATTCTGAGTGAGAATATCCATTACTTGGGAAACATACCATGCTCCATACCAAGGTGCGCTGGGATGGTCTGAAAAGTTCTGTGGTCCCGCCAGCCAGGAGATTGTGGGTAGTGAGCCGTTTTCCACGTCCTTACGGAATTGGTGAAAAAGATCTCCTTTTGGGATAGAAAGCTCTCGGTTGACGCCATTATCTCTGTAGGAGAGTTTATCAAGACTGCGGTAGTTGGGATCGCCTTGGTTGGAAATAAATGCCCTTTGGTGGAGACTTTTTTCAGTAGTGCTTAGCAATTCAAAATTTTTTTGATTCCACTTTTTAAGCTGCGTCGTTGCCTCGTCCAGAGCTTTTTGTTTGTTTCGAATATCGTTCTGCACCTTTTTGGCTCGTTCTTCGCTTGAGGGGCTTTCTTCTTGCAATTTAGTTATCTGTCCGGGTAGCGTGTCGACACGTTTTTGTAAATTCTCAATATAACGCTTTTGGAATTTTACGTTATAAGGAGCGAAGAATTCAAGCAGATTACAACCAAAGTTACTGAGCCATGATCGTTCTTCACCGGAAAAGCCACCGTTAGCACTTAATTCGTTTTGGTAAAAACTCCAGGAAATGCCATTCTCTTCTAATAATTCAGGAAATGTTTTCCAAATGTGTTTGCCATACGAGTAGTCTTCGTTACGTATGTTTGCTTTGGGTAGACCATTCTCTTCGTTGGTAATTTTTCCTGTCCAAAAGAATGACCGATTAGGCGTGGTACTTGTCATCGCTGAACAGAAATTTTGATCACACACGGTAAAGGCATCCGCAAGTGCATAATTAAACGGCAGATCCTCACGCGTATAGTGACCAAGGGTAAGTGGCATGGCCGAATACTTTGCGTGGTGTGATTTCTTCGCTGGTAACCATTTATCGTATTTGCCTTCGTTATAGGCATCGACTTGACTGGCGCGAGAGTGGGGAAGATCACCCGTCCATGTACTTTTACTATTTTTGATATTTAGCCGGAAAGGAGCGTACGTTCTGCCTGTAGCGTCGGTTTGAAACCAAACGGGCTTTTTATCCGGGAGGTTAATAGCCCGAGGGTCATTATAACCTCTAACGCCCGAGAGTGTACCTAGAGAGTGATCGAACGAACGATTCTCCTGCATCAAGATAACAATATGCTCCGCGTCAAGGTAGGTGCTGCCCGGCGCGGGGTTTATCGCCATGGCTTTTTGGATTGCAGTAGGCATTACGTTAATTAATCCCGTGCTTCCGGAAAGCAAAATAGCTTTTCGGAGGAATTCTCTTCTATTATCCATTTAAATTTTAGTAAAGGTTTATAGCATTAAATTTAAGGTATTCAGGATCCTTTGCCTAGCAATTTAGTGATAAAAAGCTTTAAGTGACAGTATTGTTACGTTTGGAAAGTTTATCAAGAAAATTCTCAATGGTGTTCCTAAAGATGACGTAGGGAACTTTTCTATAGCGTTTCAAAATTATGTGTTTAACGGCCGAAAAATTAAAGTTGAACGGATCAGGACGTCTGCCAACCTTGGGTTTTGAATCACGGAATTTCTATCGAACAAGATTGGTAAGATCGATAAAATGAATTATTTTGGTCTCTCTGTTTTCGAATCATAAATTCTAAAAAGTGTATCTTACAAACGAAATCGTTAATAAACCAAATCGTAAGTGATGCGTAATAAGTTGAGTGTAAAATCTATTTTAGTATTTTTTTGTATTTTATTGTTTGCCCCTTTAGAACTTTTATGGGCGCAGCAATCCGCCCATATTCCAGGCGATTTTGCCGACCCCTCAGTGATTGCAGCGAATGGTAAATACTATAGTATTGGTACCTCTAGCGAGTGGGCACCCCACTTCCCGATCTACAGTTCAAGTGACTTAAAAGACTGGACACAAGAGGGCTTCTTATTTGAGAAAACTCCCGAATGGGCTGGGTCATCTTTTTGGGCCCCCGAATATTTTTATCATCAAGGATTATATTACGTGTATTACTCCGCCAAACGTAAAGCCGACGGTGTATCTTGTATTGGTGTTGCAACCTCAAAATATCCTGATCGTGGTTTTATAGATCACGGGATTATTGTCGCCTATGGTTCAGAAAGTATCGACGCATACGTCGTGAAACAGGGAGAAGATCTATACATGACCTGGAAGGCGTACGGTCTGGACGACCGTCCGATTGAAATTTTAGGTAGTAAAATGAGTGCAGACGGTATGGCGCTGGAAGGTGATCCGTTTACCCTATTAAAAGACATTGAAGGAGTGGGCATCGAAGGACAGAGCTTTGTGAAAAAAGATGGTTATTACTATCTTTTCTATTCCCTAGGCGCTTGTTGTGGTCCAGGGTGTGACTACCGTGTACAAGCGGCACGCAGCAAATCTATTGAAGGTCCATACGAGCAGATTGGTGAAACAGTGCTGCTTGGTGAAAACCAAGGATGGAAATGTATGGGACACGGTACGTTCATACATGACCAAAGGGGAAAGGAATTTTATCTTTATCACGGTTACAGCAAAGATGGGAATGTAAACACAGGCCGACAGGGACTATTGGCCGAATTAGTATGGTCGGATTCGGGCATACCGTCCTTTGAATTCATTCCGCAAACGGAGGCTAAAGCAACTGGTCTAAAAGCGAACTTTCAGTTAAAGGACAGTAAAAATTTGTTTTGGCAGTGGGATTTCAAATATTCTACTCCGTCCTTTAGAACATCGAGCGAGGGATTGGCCATTTCAGCGGAGGTCTCAGCGGAAAATAAAGTAGGTGCAGTGCTGACACTTCGACCTAGTGTTACTTCGTATAATTTTAGTACCCTTATTGATTTAACTACCAGCCAACCCGAGCTCCTAAAAGGTCTTGTCATTTATGGCGATCATAATAACGCTATCGGTGTAGGCATACAACATGAGAAAGCCATATTGTGGCGTGTGCATGAGGGTAAGTTTGAAAACTTAGGTGAGGTGCCTATCGATAAGTCCCGTAAAAACATTGGTCTAAAAATCGAAGTTAAATCTGATAATTCCTGTGCAGCCTTTGTGGCTATGGAGGAGGGCTCTTGGCAGAAGTTGCCGGCTATAGACCCTTCGTTATTTTCTCTTCAGGGGCTTGCACCATGGGATAGAAGTCCACGTTTTGGTTTGCATCTTAACGGTGATAGCGTGGTGAAAGGGACGTTTATGATTTTCGACTACAACGAGCTGTCTAGCGCCCCAGCGAATTAATCAGGTAGGTTCGCGTACAGAACTTGGTTTTACCTTCATCATACCTACGAGATTAAGAATGTGGACATAAAAAGAGGTACCCTGTTGGTTTATAGTAAGAAAAATGACGGCGTTAACTGCCGTCATTTTTTATTCTTGAAAACCTGGTTACATCATCGAGACTCGGTTTTTCTATATTTGCTAGAACCCTTTGCAGTAACACTCTACTGGGAGCTGCTCATCGTCTCATATAAGCGATTAAGCAGCGTCTGTATTTGGCCGGCATTTTGATTCGAAAATGCAAATTCGTCCGAGAATCTACTTGCCCCTCTAAGAAATTCTTTCAATTCAAGTTGATACTGTGTATGGTTTTGACTGGTAAACTTATCTTTATACTTGGTTAAGTAGTTCAGATACCGTCCTACAGAAGCATCAATTAAAACTTCTTTTTCGATTAACTGAAGGAGTTGTAGGTAATCTTTTTTTATTTTTTCCGAATTTACCATGGAAGAGGGATCTCTGTTACTAACTTTTTAAAGGCGTCATCTCTAAGAACCAAAGGTACGAATATTTGTTGTTCTCCTCCTGGCAGGTGCGGGTTAATTATCCCTTCGGCAATTGGCTGTCTCGCCGTGGTACCTTGCCAGACTTTCAACGTCTGCGCTTTCGGAACTTCGTATTCGTAGAATTTACTGAAATTATTCCATGCCGGTTGCACTGCAGTGCCACCAATAACATCTCCGATCGAACCGGGTTTTTCTATGGTCCAGTATCCACCTGCAGGATTACCACCCGTAATGCGGTAAATCTTTGCCCCCTCAGGTAACGAAACGGCGGTAGCGTCCACAAAGTTGGCAGCTTCTACAGCCGGCAAATCTAAATCTGGACTACTCCATTCTGGATTGCTTTTACCTTCAGTTAAGCCGTTTGGTGCATAATCAGATTTTTCAATTCCAGGTATGTTATCCCAGTCTTTTACGTATACCCGTTGGTGGTAGATGCTAACGGAATTTTCGAGATCTTCCATCAGATCCGCCTGGTCACTTGTCGTTGAAAAGGCTTCTTTGAGTTTAGTTTTGTCCAAGCCTTTCTCTATCCATTCCATTAGTTTGGCTTTTGTGCCTTTTCCAAGCGACATTTCAAGATCGTCCATCCAAACGGTTGAATTCTCAATATCATCGTTAATTAAGTCATCGTCTGATGAACAGTTTACAGCAAGTTGACTCGTTAATATCAACAAGATTAACATCATTTTTTGTCTAAATCTAATCATAAGATTGTTAGGTATTTGGGTTGTTTTAAAATGTATTTTATAAAAAATTAATATGCTTTTCTTTACCCTAAATTATACGTTATAATTTTCATTGATTAAAGAATTGTAAAGTAAAACAATAGAAATTAACCAAGCAATAGAATAATTAACACAATCGATTGCGTAACATATAAATTACGATTGAAATATTCACTTTGACGACTCGGTAATTACATGGAAAAAGAAAAAAAATGCTAACGATTATTCGGAGCTAGATGATATGGGGCACTCGCAAACGGCTTGGGGTGTAAGCTAGGATTAGCGAACGGCTGTATTTACGAAACATCAGCGTACGAGGCATTATTTTACAATAAAATCCTTCTTTGTAGTTGATTCAACAGATTAGCGTTTAAAGTCGATTGAGCACTATAGAGAAAGCGAGCTAGTCGAGCCACCGCCATCTTTGTGCCCAATCGGAAAGATATTCTGTACGGTGACGCGACAGCGTTTTTGCACCCTGCTGTCCTTCTAAAAAATATTCAGGCTCCATAAGATCTCCGTACCAGTTGGAGCCGAGTGGATAGTCATCTCTATTTCGCGCTGCCGGCCAAGGGGTTTCGCTTACAAATTCACCTTTGAGCCCGTTGATTTCCGTTATCTTACTGCGTGTGCTATACTGAAAAATTCCTTTCTGCTTTGGACTGTATCGGACAGCATAGTTTCCCTGCCCAGTGTGATATCCTGGCCACGAGTCGTCTTGAATATCTATCCAAAAACAAATACTATCGACAGGAATCTCCGTATCGGGTCCTTTGAAATGCCATTCTACAACGCCGTAAGCAGGTACCGTATCTTTTAATGTAGAACGTCTTTCGAAAATATGTTTCGAGCTGTAGGAAATCGGATGGTGTTGACCACCCCAACTTGGTTTCGTTGGATCATCAGGTCGGCCATGGAGTAGATAGCCTAATGACGGTGTATCGCCCATTTTAATTTTCCCACCGTAGTAGTTGATAAAATCATCCCCCATGTACCCATGTCCCCTAATATAGTTTGCATAATAGTTTTCTTGGCTTAGCGGACCGTCTGTTTTAGGATCCTCCATAAACCAACCGCGGTAGGTAGCATTTGATTCAATAAACCATAAATCAGGATGTTTGGATGCGATATAATCGTAGGCATTGGTACTCCATTTTTTGTTCGGTCCACCGATCCAAAAAACACGTATTTTATTCTCGATCTCCGGAGCGTCGTGCAGCGCTTGTGCCAAGTCTTCAAGTCCACCCCACACCAGTATCCACAATGGTTTATTACTCGTTTTTTTCGCACATGTTACAATCCACTGGGAACCCTCGGTCGCGGATGTATAGCCCTTAAAAGGTGCCGACGCGGCAGCCCCTTGCTTGCTCACGGCGCGTAGCAGGTCGGGATCTGCGAGATCAGCTTGATGTATTTTTAGCTGTTGATAATCTTTTTCATAATTATCGATCATCCGAAGGATTTCCTGCTTTCGTCCTTTACCATATGGCGAGGAGATAATACCTTCTATTTGTACTTTGTCCGAGTACATCATCAAGTGGATTAACGACTGATTATCATCGGGGTCTGTTCCGCCAATATCGCTACTGACGATAACACGTGGTTTTTGCTGCTCACTTTTAGGTTCGGTGCAACACGTAAACAACATGCCTGTTAGCAATAATAGGTATTGATAGGAACGGTACATATAGGAAGAATAGTTAACTTCCTACTAAGTTATAATTTATTTACAGCTTTTTTCAGAAAGTTTCAAATCCCTATCTTCGCGCCGATAAGCTAATGTATGTGAACTAGAATTTTTACCATTTCCTTTACATTCATTGTGAAAGGATAGACATAGACCGGTTCCTAAGCAAAAAGAGTAGTTTTAAAAATAAAAAATTTTATACAGTGACGGACTTGTTCAGCTGCCTTTCGGAAAATTCATTCATATATTCAGTTCCCCAGTTTTCCATCAGATTGACGATAGGTAAAAGCGATTCACCCATCTCGGTAAGAAAATACTCTACTTTTGGTGGAAGGACAGGATAAATGATCTTTTCAACCACTCCGTGTTCTTCTAGCTCTTTGAGTTGAAGGTTCAGAACCCGTTTGCTTGCATCGGGATGTTTTCTGGCTAATTCGCTTGGTCTGTGTACACCTTTATGAATGGAGTCAATTAAGCAGGGTTTCCATTTTCCGCCAATAATTTCAAGGGTAATGCTCATTCCACAACTAAAATCCTTTGGTATTTTTTTCTCGTACATCGTATTTAATTTTATAGTATAGGACAAATTTAGTTATATTTTAATTTATGGGTATAGTGACAATATTTTCACTATATCAATATTTTGCCCCATATTTTATCCCATTTCGGATGTCTATACTTTTGTGTCGTACTATTTAAACAATAAACGACATGGAATTAACAAATCGAGACAAAGCGGAAGCTATTCAAAATAGCATCGAAACGGAAACATTGGCAGAAATAGGGCTAATCAGCCCAGAATCCTATAAACAACATAATCCCAATGTAGAAACCGGCCTCTCTGCTATTCTGGCATTACATGAACAGATGCCGATGGAAAAAGTATATACAAATGTAGTTCGTAAATTCCAAGATGGTGACATTGGGTTCGTTCATGTAGATTATTTTCTTTTTGAACCCACCGTCGCTTTCGATATTCACCGTTTTGAGAATGGGGTGAGTGTTGAACACTGGGACAATCTTCAAACCAATACGAAAAAACTGAACAAAAGCGGGCGAACGATGACTGACGGGAAAACCAAAGCGATCGATCATCACAAAACGGATGACAACAAGCGTCTCGCTCGTGATTTTGTTCAAAAGGTGTTGGTGGAAAGAAAGAACAATCTTCTACAGACCTATTTCAAAGATGATGAATTGATCCAGCATAATCCGCATATGGGCGATGGTGTGCAAGAGTTTTTTAACGTCTTATTGGAATGGGAAAACGAAGGAGGACCTCAGACCTACACAAAAATCAATATGGTACTTGGAGAGGGGAATTTTGTTTTGGTCTTAAGTGAAGGATATTTCCGGGGTGAACATTCCGCGTTTTATGATCTTTATCGTATTGAAGAAGATAAGATTGTTGAACACTGGGACGTCATCGAAGCGATACCGGAACCGGAAAAACGAAAAAATAATAACGGAAAATTTTAACAATGAAGAGTTGTCACAAATATTATAAGTTCATTAACACGTTTTTGGTTGTTTTGCCCACAACCTTGGCGATATCAACGATCTTACATTTAATCAAAGGAACTATTATCGAGAGTCGTCTCGATGGTTTTTTTAAATCCTGGCTTTTTTTGTTACCTATTGCTTACCTATGCGTATTGTTACTTTTGCCATTAGCAAATAAGATAACCAACAGGATCGTCAAAAAATAAACCGAATAGAAGGGCGATCGAGTCGTAATGTCCCTACCAAGAGTCTTCTTCAGGGAAACGGTAACTTGGGTTGCCCATCTATTTTTGAGAATATAACATTTTATCCGATCGGTTTTTAGCATGTGTATGTTCGCTAAACCTTTAGATATGGACGGTTTATCCATTAGGTAGCCAAACACGTACCCTTTATTAGGGTCAGACTGGCTAACTTCATTTCGTCTCGTTGAATTATTAAACGAAAATGGGTGAAATACGCAGATATCATTAAAACCTATTATCTTTAAGGCATGGATTTAATTAGCTATTTTAAAGACACCCTAGGCTGGCCCGACGACTTAATAGAAACCATCGACGTGGCATCCTCAAAAAAAGTGTTTTCAAAGAAGCAGGTTATCTTGCCGACCGATAATTACGCTAGGAATGTCTTTTTTGTTGAGCGTGGTATGGTGCGCATGTTTTATAATAAATCAGGTAAAGATATAACCCATTATTTTTTTAACGAAGGCGCTTTTGCTGCCGGCTCGGAAAGCACTTTTTATCATAGAAAGTCTATTTACGGGATAGAAGCTGTTGAAGATGCTACCATCACGGTTATCCCGTTCCCATTGATCGAAGAGCTGGCCAAACAGTCTATCTTGGTAAACCAATTGATTCAATCTATTCTTTTACAATCGTTAATCGGCTTTTCAACCAGGCTACACGGCTTACAGTTCGAGACAGCGCAGGAGCGTTATCAAAATCTGATAAACCAGCATCCTGATATTCTCCGAAGGGCACCGTTAGGAGATATAGCTTCTTATTTAGGGATATCCCAGCAGACTTTAAGCGTCATTCGCGCGCAACGCTAAGCTCCAGAAAATTTAATTGTAATCACCAAAGGATTAATTAGCGCTTACGTCCTGTTTTATAGCTTGTTTTTATCTTTTTCGCTTGAAAAACTATTTTTTAAGATATCTTAAAAAATACAAACATTAATAGCCCGATATTTGTTTCTCGATAAATGAACTGATATGATGAGAAATAGATTAGCCTTGGGTTTATTGGCCTTAAATGTGCTTTTCTGCGTTAGCCAGACCACCGCACAAACGGTAATAGATCCGCTGGTAAAAAGTGTTATTCATGCAACGTTTCAAACCAACAAAGACATTATGCTCAAGGGCTACGATGTGGATAAAACGAACCTAGAGATTGACGGTGTGAACTCCAACAGACTTCCTCACGTCTCGGCAACGGGCTTATACGGCTATATCCATAGTAACGGTAGCTTAGACTTACCCGCAGTTGAGCTGCCGTTACTTGGAGAGTCGCTCTTTTCTGGCGTGACCGATTTTCGGATGAACACACAAGCCGCCTATGCAGGGGTTTCTGTGCGCCAGGTAATTTTCTCAGGCTTACAGATACCTAATGGGCAGCAGGCATTAAAACAGAAAGCAATAGCCCAGCAGTACTTGGTGGAAGCCAGCAAGGAAGAGATTGCAAAGGATATTGCGATAACGTTTGATCAGATGATGCTGTTGGATCAGGTCGATGAGCTTATTCAGGATTCAGAGAAACGACTAAAGAAGGAACAGCTTAAGGTAAATAAGGGTATCGAAAATGGGTTAGCAATACCCTATGACCGAGATAAGTTAAAGCTTGCCCTACTGGAGCTGGAGCAGAAGAAAATGGAGTCGGCAGGAAATCGGGATCTTTTGGTAAAAAAGATTCAACAGATTTCCGGACTCACATCTTCCCAGGTTGAACAGATACGCTATGAACTCTCGCCCGTGTTTCTTGCTTTAGACTCTACCAAGATGCAGGATCGTTCGGAACTTAAAGCGCTGGACGCTTCCGGTAAAGCTTATGATTATTTATTGAAAAAGGAACGTGGTGGCGTATTGCCAACAGTCTTTGCTTTTGGTTCAGCGAACTACATTAACCTCCATAACACCAACTTGACGATTAAAGATCAGCCGCTGGTAGGGAACCTTGATCTTTCAAGTAATTACCTTAAAGGAAGACCGAACCTCATGGTCGGTGTCGGTCTGAAGTGGGATATTTATAGTGGGGGAGCTCATAAAAATAAATTACGTCAAGTGGAGCTTGACAAGTCTATTAACGCAACAAAACGTGCGGATGCACAGCAGAAGCTTGCACTGCTTTTAGCTAAAAATAAGGTTAGCTATCAAACAGCAAACCAAAAGCTAAGCGTCAGTGAGCAGCAAATCACGGTAGCCCAGAACAATTTGAAAATGGCTTCCCGTCAGTTAGAGGCGGGACTCATCGACGTGACAGAACTGCTTGCTTCTGAGAATGAATGGTACAAAGCAAGCTTAAGCTATTTCAGCAACATTATGGCGCAGCGTTCCTCCGCTTTGGAGCTGCTTCACGCATCAGGGAATTTAATTTCAGTTATTAACGAATAAAAATGAAAAACTTCAAATATATACCAGTTGCTCTGCTGTTTTTCTCTTGTGCCGATCAAGCAGAGAAAAAGCCAATCCAAGGGAAAATAGAGCGTGAACAGATTACTGTTGTAACTAAGGTCCCAGGCAAGATTGCAGAGCTTTTAGTTAATGAAGGCGACTACGTCCAAGCAGGTGATACGCTCGCGATTTTAGACATTCCAGAGGTTGATGCGAAGGCTGAACAGGCCCAAGGAGCGTTGCAGTCTGCCGATGCACAATATGATATGGCTCGAAAAGGAGCCACCAGTGGGCAGCTTAAGCAGTTGCGCGCAAAAGTGGAGGGTCTAAAAGAACAGTACGAGTTCGCACAGAAATCAATAGATCGGTTAGAAAATTTACTTGCCGATAGTTTGATCTCTCAACAGCGTTTTGATGAAACCTACGCGAAATATCAGGGTGCAAAAAACCAGTATCTCGCCGCGCAAGCTGAACTTGCGGAAGCAGGAAGTGGTGCGCGCCTCGAACAGCAAATGATGGCTCTGGGCCAGAAGGAGCGGGCCAAAGGGGCGGTGGCTGAAGTACGGGTTGCTGCTAAAGAGAAATATGTGCTCGCTCCACAGGATATGACCGTTGAGAGCATAAACCTAAAAATAGGAGAGCTGGCCGTGGCGGGTTATCCCATTGTAAATGGATCGCTCACTGGCAGCACATATTTCCGCTTTACACTACCCGAGGATCGGGTAGGCACACTAAAGAAAGGCGATACCGTCAGTGTTTCACTTCCCTACCTGCAAGGGAAAACTCTTAATGGCAAGGTCGTTGCTATTCGGACGCTCAATTCATACGCCAACATTGCCACAGCGTATCCAGATTACGAAACGCAACAGTCACTTTTTGAAGTTAAGGTCGTTCCCCAAGATGCTCTGGGAGCAAATGATCTTTTAACAAAAGCGTTAGTTGTTTTAGATCTACAATAGAAGGGGGATAGACGTGAGAAAAATTTACGAATTGATTTGTCGGGAGTTTAGGCTCTTTTATAACAATAAGGTGCTGCTCGTACTGTTCCTCGGTGCGCCGTTACTATACGGTGTATTGATTGGGCATGTTTATCAAAAAGGTAAAGTCACCCAGATGCCTGTTGTTGTGGTCGATGAAGACGGGAAGGAGCTCAGCGGAACATTCATCGATATGCTTAATGAGAACGAAAGCGTCAAGGTTGCAAAGATCCTACCATCTCTTTTTGATGCCAAGAATATCGCTATTGAGCAGGAGGCTACAACGATTGTCCATATACCTCGAGGCTTCTCATCCGGCGTACAGCAGGGACGTCTTCCAGAAATCACTATATTTGTAGATGGTGCCAATACGTTGACCTCCAATACTGCGCTCATGGCTGTTAACGTTTGTGCGATGACCATGAAGGCAGGTATAGAGATCCAGACGCAAATGAAAAAAGGTGTTCCAGCCTCCGTGGCGTCACAACAGTATGAACCTTTTAAGACCACCATCATTAAACAAAATATTCGCAGTGGCAACTACCTTTATTTTATGCTGCCTGGTGTCTTGATTACCGTGCTTCAGCAGGTCCTGCTGCTTGGTCTTGCACTTTCTTTTTCGCAGGAATTTGAGAATGGTACATTCAAAAATTTAACCGAAAAGGTGTCAAACCCTTTTTTACTCATCTTGGTGAAAGTGATACCATATATTTTGATGTCGGTGGGTATCATTGCCATGTATTGGGGCTTTGGATTATATTACAAGATGCCGCTACAGGCGGATTTCTGGTGGTTCGCCCTTTGCGCGTTTATTTTTGTACTAGCCGTTAGTTTTATTGGCGTGCTGGTAAGTGCGGTGTTACCTACACAGCTCAAATCAACCGAGGTTCTTATGGTTATTGCAACACCAGCGTTTATCATCAGCGGTTTCACTTGGCCTTCCAGTTTGATGCCTTTTTGGGTACAGTGGATTGCCAATGTGGTTCCCTCGACGCATTTCCTGCGTATCTTTAGGTTGATGTTTATCCAGCACGCCAATAAAACTAACGGCTAGTACAAAAATAAACGCGCAAAGGGCGAACCACCAGAAATCCGCCTGTAGCGGCATCTTGTAATATAATCCAAAGCCCCAATACATGGCAATGATACCCAC
>NZ_JABMCQ010000131.1 GCF_013179575.1 Sphingobacterium shayense
GTAGACAAAAATGTATCTATTGAGGAAAATAATGAGTTTGTCGGTGAGGACGTAGTATTCGACCGCATTTTGAAAAAGATCGATATAGTTAGACCGCCTGTACGTACTATTTTACCATGGTATAGACGAAGTATCTATCGTGTTGCTGCTGCGTGTGTGGTGGTTTCTTTTTGTATGCTTGTGTATTATGGAAAAGAATTTCTTACACCAGAGAGTTCCTCATTACCGGAGGAATCGATAAAAATTGCAAATGAGCGACTTGAGCTACCTGATGATAATGCATTAGTAACACTTGCTGATGGAACTCAAATGTTGTTTGATGCGTCAAGTGAAGATACTTTACGACACAAAGGGCTGGAGATCGCTCGATCGAAGGACGGTAGTATAGTAATGCGGCGCAATGTGCAGGCAGATAGTTATTTTAATGAAAACGATCGACATACATTATCTGCACCTAAAGGTGTCGCACTTCGTATATTTTTGCCAGACAGTACTGCGGTATGGCTCAATTCGGGGTCGACCATTACAATTTTAGCGTCTTATGGGAAGAAAGATCGCAATGTTGAGCTTGACGGAGAAGGCTTCTTTGATGTTACCCGTAATAAATTAAAACCATTTATTGTTAGAGCTAAAAATAGTGTCGTAAAAGTTTTAGGCACGCAGTTTAACCTTTCCGCCTATTCAGCGGATGCTGCTGTTAAAACAACGTTGATCCAAGGATCAGTTGATGTTTCTGCTCGCAATAATAAATTAAGACTTATTCCCGGCCAACAAGCTGTGGTTAGTGAAAACTCGAACATAGTACTGAATAAAAATGTAAATATCAATGAAATTGTCGACTGGAAAGAAGGCTATTTCCGGTTTAACGATAAACCTGTAGGCGAAATTCTAACGGAGCTAGCGAAATGGTACCCAATCGAAGAAGTACAAATGCAAGTCGTTTCTCCTGATAATTTTACAGGTAGTATAAAGAGATCTAAAAAACTGGGAGACTTATTAGATGCTATCGCTTCAGTTTCCGATTTGAAATTTGTTGTCCAAGGGAGGAGGGTGATTGTTATGAAATAAGCTCGGTCAGCAAAATTGATGAAGGAGGCGCTACCAACACCCCCTTCGTTCAATGTAATTGGAAACTATCAGTTATTAAATAATACCAAATACCTATCAAATGTATAAAAATATTGTTGCATTGTCGCCGCATAGGGGGCGATTATATAAGTGCTTTCTTATTATGAAAATGCTCTCTTTATTTCTCTTTATTTTCTTGGTACATGCCAGCGCATCTACACGTGCACAAAAGATAAGTTTATTCGTATCGAACGCAGAATTATCGGACGTGTTGACCATGATTCAGAGACAAACTAACCTAGACTTTCTATACAGTAATTCACAACTTGAAAACGTAGGGAAAATCGATCTTAACGTGAAAAATGAGGATCTGTCGGACGTGTTGAAAAAATGTCTATCACCGAAAGGTCTCGTTTTTTTTATTGAAAACAAAACCGTTCTAATTAAAAAAGCACCCTCTACGGATAATCTATCGGAGATGGTGGCGGAACAAAGCCCTGTCAGTGGAACAGTGGTGACCGAAAGCGGAGAACCTTTGGTGGGAGCGTCGGTAAAACTCGTTAATAGTAATATGGCGACTGCAACGGATGAAACAGGACATTTCGTGCTTGATCTAGCGACGAACCAAGGTGAGTTGGTTATTAGTTCACTGGGATATCAAGAGCAAGTGGTGCCATTTCGTAGCGGAACGCCTGTGGATGTAGTCTTGAAGCTCGCAATCAGTGATCTGGAAGAGGTTGTTGTGGTTGGATATGGTGTTCAAAAGCGTGCAAACTTGACCGGTGCCGTGTCGCAGATTGACGCAAAAGACATCGCACTGCGACCCGATGCAAATATTACAAGTGCTCTACAAGGATTATTACCTGGTTTAAATGTCCAAATTAATACGGGAGATCCGACTAAAACCCCCGACATAAATGTTCGGGGATTTAACTCGATTAATGGCGGTAGTCCATTGGTATTAATTGATGGAATTGAAGGAAATATTACCCGCGTTAATCCGAATGACATCGAAAGTGTGACAGTTTTAAAAGATGCAGCATCGGCGGCTATCTATGGTGCTAGAGGGTCGTTCGGCGTTATTCTGATAACTACTAAAAAGGGGGAAGTGGGGCAAATGAAAGTAGACTACACAAACAACTTTGGTTGGACAACTCCTACAACGCGAACAGATTTCATTTCAGATCCTTATATATACGGCAAGACTGTTGACGCCGCTTTATATGGTTATAATGGTACTAGTTATACAGGCTATAACGACATGGATTGGGAAACAATAAAGTTGGTCGCAAATGGTCAATTAGATCCTTTTCATGAACTGCAAGCTGATGGCAGCTATAAGTTTTTCTACAATACCAATTGGTACGATTATCTATTTAAAAAATATCAGCCATCAAATTTTCATAATGTTTCCGTATCGGGAGGTACTGACAAATTGAAAGGTTATATGTCAGGAAGAGTATTCAAGAGGGAAACAATCAATAATATAGCTGATGATGGTGACATGGACCGTTATAATATTAAAGCAAATCTAACTTTTACGCCCAACCACTGGCTTGAGATTTCTAATAACATTCAATTTATCAATGAATACGATAAAGAATACGGGGGATTTCGTAACGGCTACGGAGGGTTGTGGAGCACAACAACATGGTATAACTTATTTCCTTTTTATCCGAGTCACATTGATGGTGTACCGGCGGATATTGGCGTGAGCGGACAAGGTGGACAGGGTGGACATGCTGCGATGGAAGCTCGTAACAACTGGATGAAATTTAATACTGAGGAATTTACCAACACTTTTCGAGTTAAAGTAAAACCGTTTGAGGGATTGGAATTGAACTTAGACTACAGTCATAGATTCGATAATACGGGGCGAACATATCGTTACAATGAATTTGAGTTCCTTTCGGGAGGTAAGCTGGATTATATAACCACCGGAATAAATAGGTTGGGAGAGTGGCGTTGGAAAGACAAGTACAAAGCGTTGAATATCTTTGGGACCTATCAAAAATCCATACAGGATGATCACAATTTTAAATTACTTTTAGGATTTAACCAAGAGGAATTCGACAGGGATCGTGTTGCTGCGCAGATGGATGGGTTATTAATTCGTGAACTAGCTAATTTACAGTTAGGTACGACGATGTTTAATATTGCGGGAGCTACACTTGATTGGGCGGTACAGGGATACTTCGGACGATTTAACTACGACTATAAAAACAAATACCTATTAGAGATAAATGCCCGTTATGACGGTTCTTCTCGTTTTCCGGGATACAGCCGTTGGGGATTCTTCCCTTCAATATCGGCCGGTTGGCAGGTAGATCGTGAAATCTTTTGGGATCCAATAAAACCCTACGTTTCTTCCTTGAAAATCCGCGGCTCGTATGGTCGTTTAGGTAATCAAACGGTAGACGTTAATACTTTCAAACAGTTAATGGAAGTTGGCCAATCGTCTTGGTTGGAAGATGGACAAAGAATATATTTTGCCGACGCACCTGCACCACTTCCTAAAGTCGTGACCTGGGAGAGTACGCAGAGCTTTGATATAGGTGCGGATATTGGATTTCTCGAAAATAAGCTTTTTGTGAATTTCGATTGGTACAATAAAATTACCGATGGAATGTATTTGCCTGGAGAGCCGCTTCCTGCTGTTTTTGGAGCAGATGAACCGCAAGAAAATTTTGCAGCATTGAAGAATACGGGTTTTGAGCTTGGAATCAGTTACCGCAATAGCTTCGATGTCGGGGGATCCCCATTAGCATTTAATGTTGCGGCAAATGTGTCTAATTTTAAAGGATATATCACAAAATACGATAATCCAAATGGACTGATGAGTACTTATTGGGAAGGTCAACGGCTTGGTCAGATCTGGGGTTACCATGTTGACGGACAGTTTCAAACGGATGAAGAGGCCCTCGCATATCAGAATAGTTTCGAGAATCCTTCTAATTCATTGGGTAAGGTTTACAATTACGAACTTAATGTTGTGCAAAATAGTGATTGGAACAGGTTGAAAGCAGGCGATATTAAGTACGTTGATAGCGATGGAGATGGAAGGATAGACGAGGGCAATTACACCCTTGATGACCATGGCGATATCCGCCCTATTGGAAATGCAATGCCACAGTTTCCATTTGGTTTAAATATGTCAGCTTCGTGGAAGGGTATAGATTTGTCGGTTGCGATAGCGGGTGTCGGACAACAACACTGGTATCCGACGGGCGATGTTTATTGGGGTCCGTATCAACGGCCTTATTTATCGTTTATACGAAAAGATCTCGTTGATAATGCTTGGCTTCCTGAAAAACCGGCTAACACATATCCGCAAATCTATCGTGGCTATACCTCTTTAAATGGCGGCAGGTCACTTTATGAGATGAACGATTATTACCTTGAAAATGTGGCTTATATGCGCGTTAAAAATTTGACCGTAGGCTACACACTTCCCCAAAGTTTGACGAGGAAGATAAATGTTGATCGTTTACGTTTTTACCTGAGCGGTGAGAACGTTTTCACATGGGCATTTGGAGGTTTAACTAAATACATAGATCCAGAACAGGCAGGATCTGCAATTAATTATTCATCACCAGGCTCGGCTGTCAGTCGCGCAGATTTACGTGATTACCCTATGGGTAAAACGTTTTCATTTGGAGTGAATATCAGTTTATAACCGATTAAGAGAAGTATATGATGAAATATATAAAATATGTGTTCGCTTGTTTGGCGACATTTGTCTTCTTTGCTTGCGAAAAGGGATTTCTAGATCGTCAAGCGGAAGATCAGATAGAAGCAGAGTTCTTTTTCAACACACCAGAAGATCTTGAGGTTGCGACAAATAATTTCTACACCATTTTATCTACTACGGGGGTTTATAATGATGATGCGTCTTCGGACAACATCGTTCCCTTGATCGCTGCCGATAGGGTGCGGGGGAACCGTATTGTACCGACCGCGAGTGGTACCGGCGGGTGGAGCTGGACTGCACTGAGAAAAATCAATTATTTTTTAGAAAATTACGAGAAAGTACAGGACCAAACTGCGAAAGCAACCTATGGTGGTATTGCTCGTTTCTTTAGGGCCTATTTTTACTTTGATAAAGTTAAGCGTTTTGGAGATGTTCCTTGGTATAGTAAAGTATTAAATGCAGGCGATGAAGATCTCTATAAAGCACGTGATTCACGACAACTTGTTATGGACTCAGTTATGGCTGATATCGATTTTGCTATCTCGAATATTCCGGCGGAAAAAAAGTTGAACCGAATCACAAAATATACTGCTTTAATCCTAAAAGCCCGGATAGGATTATATGAAGGAACGTTTAGGAAGTACCATAATATTGATGGCTATGAGTCATTTCTAAACGCGGCAGCGAGCGCGGCGGACGAACTCATGAAAAGTGGGGCATATACGCTGTTTACAACAGGCGGTACCCAGAACTCGTACCGCAATTTGTTTGCTAGAGATAATCAAGATGCCACCGAGACTATTTTAGCTGCAGATTTTGAACGGGGAATGGAAACTCATAACCTCGCTTATCTAATGACTTCGCCGACAGCTGGTTCGTGGGGACTGACAAAAGATCTAGTGAACTCGTATCTGATGACTGACGGCGGGCGTTTCACCGATTTATCTGATTTTCAGACCAAGGGGTATCTCGAAGAGATGCAAAATCGAGATCCAAGATTGGTGCAAACCACTGCGGGACCTGACTTTAGAGTAATAGGACAAAACAATCCTGAACCGGTGTCCTTAAATTTGACAACGACTGGATACCGATTGATTAAGGCACTTCCTTCTCGAGATCAGTGGAGCTCAGGACATTTTGATATTATACTTTTTCGCTATGCTGAAGCTCTTTTGATCTTCGCGGAAGCGAAGGCAGAGTTAGGAACCATAACGCAAGAGGACGTTAATCGTACGATAAATCTGTTGCGCGCCCGTGTGGGCATGCCGGGTTTAAACGTCGCTCAGGCCAATGCGTCTCCAGATGCTTATCAAGCATCATTATATCCGAATGTGGGCGATGGTGCAAATAAGGGAATTATTTTGGAGATCCGTCGAGAACGACGCGTTGAACTGTTTAACGAAGGTCTTCGCTGGGATGACTTAATGCGTTGGAAAGAAGGTAAAAAACTTGAAAAGCCTATGGTCGGGATGTACTTCCCTAGCGTTGGATCCTATGATTTTACTGGCGACGGCAAAATGGATGTTTTTGTTTATCGTGGTACAAATTCAGGTGCCCCCTCCACGGTGACTTCAACGATTAATATTCAACAGCGTAAATTACGGGATCCTGAAACGGGAAATAGCGATGCAAACAAGGGGAATATTGATCCGTTTCCGCAAGGTGGAATGTTTGATGAAGCCAAAGACTATTATTATCCAATTCCGTTAGAAGATCTTCAGCTGAACAAAAATCTGAAGCAGAATCCTAACTGGAAGTAACCGAGATAGAATTAAAAAAATTAAATTAAATAGATTATGACTGTAGCTTATAAAAGCAGTTTCAAATACCTTCTCGGATTATCGTTCATGTTCGTGTTGACATTTTTCAGCTGTAGAAAGGATAATAAAGACCTTCAGGATGTATTGATGGTCGGGACCGAATATATGGACGTTTCGAATAAAGATGCTGCATATTCTTTTGATCTATTGACAAGCGTAAAGTATTCCGTTTCTGCTGACGTAGATTGGATTCGCTTTGAGCAACCCCAAGGAGAGAAAGGTAAACAGAAAGTATCCTTTAATGTGACTAAAAACGAAGAAGAGGAACGTTCGGGTGTTATTCAAGTTCATATTAATGAAGAATTAAACCGTGAAATTCTTGTGATCCAAGAGGCAGGAACGATTAATGTTTTTTATGTGAAACCCGACGGCAAAGGAGACGGTCGATCATGGACGACCGCGACAAATTTGGATAATGCCCTCTTGTTGGCGACCAGCGGTAGCGAAATACATTTAACAGAGGGAACTTATACTCCGAGCAAAACTATTTCAGGAGGAGACGCGGCGGAAGATGCAGATCGTACTTTTGAAATTAGTAAAAATATAAAAATTGTAGGTGGATACCCTGCTGACGCCGCAGCCGACACGGAACCTGATGCCCAGGCTTATCCTACTATTTTTTCTGGGAAATTACCATCTGGAGCATCGTCTTTTCATGTTGTTTCTATTACGGCACCCCTTGGTGATCAAGAGAAGGTTGAGCTCCAAGGAGTGACAATTCGTGATGGTAATGGTTCAGACCGGAACACAAAAATAAAAGTGAATGGGAAGGAAATCAGCAGAGGGAATGGTGCTGGTATTGTTGTTGGTGGGGCACGGCTGGTTCTTCGTCAAGTTAATGTGGTGGAAAATACGACATCCAATGTCCGAGGCGTTTCCGGATATGCTGCTGGAATCTATGCTCTTACTGGGAGTGAGCTTTTTATCTATGATTCACATGTGGATAACAACAAAGCTGATGCAAACGGAGGAGGGCTTTGGGTTGAAGGCTCAAAAGCATATATCTTTAACTCAACAGTTGATAATAATTATGCCAGAGGTACGGCGGCTGGGGTTCACGCTTTTCCGGATGCATTTATCTACATGTATAATTCTTCAGTAAGCGGGAATAGTGGAACCTCTTACGGTGCTGCCGTTTATGCGCGAGGAAACTCTAAAACCTATTTGGTTAACTGTCTAATAAATGGCAATAAGAGTACTTCTTCAAACGGAGGAGGAGGAGTTATGTTGTATGACAATTCTGAGGCTCACATTATCAGCTCAACGATAACTCAGAATAATATTTCCGGTCCCGGAGGAGGCGTTTATCGCCGGCAAAATGCCAATAAGTTAACTATTATAAATTCCATAATTTCCGGGAACGAACAGGTTGAGGGTAGTTCGGATGTCGATGCATACGAAGACGATGCGATTGCACCAATCTTTAAGAGCAGTATTGTCGGATCTAGAGCGTACGATGCGTCTAATTCCGTTATCGACGGAGCTACGTTTAATGCTGGAAATATGCTTAATTCGGTGTTTTTGCCGATCGGTAATAGCAATCCCGCCTTAGAATACGGTATGAATGTAGCCGCGTTAAGTGGGGTTAGTCAACAATATAACCCGGCGTTAAGTCAGGAGATTGAAAAAGATTATAATGGTGCTTCGCGCGACGGTAAAACGACGATGGGCGCCATTGTAGAATAATAAACGAAATTTAAAAACGAAAGAACATATGAAAAAGTACATCATTTATATATCGCTATGCTTTTTGATGGTATTAGGAGCGTGCGAAGATTATGAATTACAGGGGCAGCAATTACCTGCTCCCATAGAGAGCGCCGATGATACACAATCCTTAATCGAACTGTTGGAGCAAACGCAATGGGAGACCCAAACGGTAGCCGACGGGATGGTTTGGAAGAAACATCAGTTTGATAATATCTTTGATTCTCGTCAATATATCACGATGTTCGATGTAGACCTGAATCAATCAGGGATTAAGATTGATATACCGCATGTGACCTCTGGGTTTCTGAAAACTAGCGAGGCTGCCGAGAAGGCGGGTGCAACCCTGGCGTTTAATGGGAGTTATTTTGATACGTCTATAGGTGGTTCTACCGTTTTTTTTAAGCATGCTGGAAAAATTATAACGCAAACCAAACAGGGATTCACGAGCTATAGAGAAAATTCAGCTTTGGCGATTTCAACGAATGGAAGAGTTACTATTGAAAAGAGGCCGGGCACCGGATGGGAAGCCTTAGATGCAAATTATGTTCTTGCCGGAGGACCTTTGCTTGTGTACAATGGAGAGGTGGTCGAGCAGATGGACCAGGCTTTCAATACCAATAGACACCCTAGGACAGCAGTAGGAGTGACAAAGGAAAACCATTTAATCGTTTTGGTTATTGATGGAAGATCATCGCAGTCGCAAGGATTAACAACACCTCAGTTAGGAGAGTTAATGAAAGCCTTGGGCTGTGCCGCAGCAATGAACATGGATGGAGGAGGTTCTTCGACTGCTTGGGTTAAAGATCAAGGCGTTGTAAACCACCCTTCAGACAATAAACTGTTTGATCATGCCGGTGAACGTGGAGTCGCAACCGTTTTTACAATAAAATAGTCAGTTTTATTTATTGATAGTCGATGCGGCCTAGGAGTAAATCTTAGGCCGTATTGTTTTGATACTTTTTAAGGGTGTGATCGGTCGAAATTAGTAACATAAGAGATTTTAGTCTATGCATAGGTAAAAAAAGCTGATTGACTCTAGCGGAGTACGGTGGTGTGAAGTAACCGTTTCCTTATTGTTTATTAAAAATAACTTATATTTGTGTAAAAAGAATAAAATGACTTTTACAGCAATAGATTTTGAACTAGCCACCGCCGCTTATACAAGTGTATGTGCTGTGGGAATCGTAAAAGTTGAAGATGGCGTGATTACCAAACAGTATCATAGTTTGGTCCGACCTCCAAAGAATGAGTATATGTGGCAAACCACTCGTGTTCATGGGCTTAAGCCGAAGGATACTGTGTTAGCTCCAACCTTCTTAGAATTGTTTCCACAGATTAAAGAATATTTAATTGGTGCCAAAATGGTGGCTCATAATGAGAAGTTCGACCGTGAGGTCTTGATGAAAACGATGGGCTTCTATGCGCTGGATTATAAAAAGCTTGGGCTTCCTTCACTCTGGGAGTGTACGAGTAAAATTTACCGCGCAAAAGGATTTAAAAAAACAAAATTGAGTATTTGTTGTAATATAATGGGAATTGAACTCAATCATCATGATCCTTTATCAGATGCTAAAGCCAGCGCGCAGTTATTTATGAATCAGGATAAGGTGACAAAAGATTTAGTTGAAATGCACTTCCCTATAGAGGGGCAAGTCGCGAGCTAGTTTTATGGGAAAAATTATAAATGTGATATTATCTGGAGGAGTCGGTTCCAGATTGTGGCCTTTGTCTCGAAAGTCAAAGCCGAAGCAATATTTACCAATGTTCAACGGCAAGTCCCTGTTTGGTTTGACCATTGAAAGAAATCAACGAGTTTGTGAACACGTTGTACTGGTTGGTTCGGTTAAAAATATCGATCTCGCTAAGGAGGAGTTAAAACATGTTAATCATGATATTATTATAGAAAGTGTTCCAAGGAATACTGCCGCGGCTATTGCCTTTGCTGCGTTGTCAGTCGATTCTGAAGATATATTAGTTGTTACTCCCTCTGATCATTTAATCGAAGGAGAGGAACAGTATTTACAGGCGATAAAAAGGGGAATAGAGTTTGCTAAAGAAGGGAACTTAGTGACTTTCGGAATTAGTCCCACACGGCCAGAAACGGGCTATGGCTATATAGAATCGACGGGGAATGATGTGTTATCTTTTCGCGAAAAGCCAAATTTCGAAACCGCTAAAGATTTCTTGAAGCGAGGTAATTTCTTATGGAACTCTGGGATTTTTTGTTTCAAATCGTCTACGTATTTAAACGAATTAGAGCGGTTCGATCCGAAGCTTTTCTCGGCAGCTAAGGCGGCATTTGAAGCTTCAGATTCTGGGATTTTGGATGAAGATTTATCCTTTAAGATCCCTGCGAAGAGTGTGGATTATGCAATTATGGAACGAAGCGACAGCATAAAAGTAGTGCCTTCTTTTTTCCAATGGTCAGATATGGGGTCGTTTGACTCATTATATGATTATTTAGTGGAAAAGGGACATCCCCATGATGAGAATGGGAATATTGCTATTGGCGAAGACAAAAAGACTGTATTTCTAGGGCTTTCAGATTGCGTTCTGGTGAATACCGAAGACGCGGTCTTGATAATGAATAAGTCTCACGCTCAGGAAGTTAAAAATGTTTACGAACAGCTTGAAAAGGAGAGTTCGACGTTGATTTGAGGAAAAGTAGCGTTTTGGTTACAATTTTCGTTTGATTTTATGGTTAAATCAAAGTAATATTGCAATTCAATTCGGGCGGAATTAACTTAGATTACAAAAAATGTCACTTTGGAATAAATTATTTAAAAAAAAGAGCCATAATGTCCCCTCAGCCGGTAAACTTACTTGGGTTGGATGCGATATGCATAATCATATCCTTCCCGGGATCGATGATGGCAGTAAAAGTATTGAAGATTCTTTAAAACTTATTCGCGGACTACAAGAGTTAGGGATTAATAAATGTGTTGCGACTCCTCACGTTATGCATGGCGTGCATAATAACACACCAAAAACAATTCATGATGCATATCAAAAGCTGAAAACGGCTTTAGATGTGCAGGGCGTAAAGTTTGATCTACAGTATTCAGCAGAATATATGGTCGACGACCATCTTGATACTTTAGTCCAAAATGATAATATATGCCCACTTCCGAATCGGCATATGCTTATAGAAATGTCGTACTTAGCGGAGTCCAAAGCTCTTTTTCAAGTTATTAAAGATGTTCAGGAAAAAGGCTATCAACCGATTTTAGCTCACCCGGAACGTTACAATTATTATCACCAAAATTTTAAAGTATATAAGGAAATAAAAGATGCAGGGTGTTTGCTCCAACTCAATCTCCTTTCCATATCACGGTATTACGGTGAGCATGTTAAATCAGCCGCTTTAACGTTGGTGAAATCTGGGATGTATGATCTGGTCGGTACCGATATGCACCACGAAAGGCATTTAAATGCATTGAACCAGGTTGCTACAAAATACGATATCTTTGGATTATTGAAAGATAATCCGATAAAAAATTCTACAATTTTTGACAATAGTCAAAAATTAGCTATCTAGCTTTTATAATTAAAACCCGTTGATTTTGAATGTGTTCTAATGATAGTCACATTCAAAATTTTGCATATAATATTTTCTTCCCATACTTTTCTGTATATTTTCTCGTTATTAACTTTATGTCAATTTTTGATGGACGAATACTATTCCATGTGATGCGCCGTTAGTAGTATTGGTAACAGACAACGCCGTTTTGAAATTATAGCTGTTCCAAAAAATATTATGACAACATTATCTATTTATTTAATTGCTGCTTCTGGCATACTAGTCTTTGCCGCCCTTTGGTATCTATTTAATAACGTGCTGCCGACACTTAGATTTAACAATTTCTTTTCGCTTAGTCCGTCGTTACAATGGGATCAATCCGAGCAGAAGCAAGATCATTTATTGCGTGGGTCACTGTTATTGGAGTTGATAGAAGGCAAAGGAGACGCCAAAGGAGTCCTTGTTACGAATGTGCGATTTTCGATAAAAGAATTCCATATCCGAAACTTCGATAAACTATACCTTGATGCACAAGGAACTCCTGGGCAGAAGCTTTCTGTCGCTCTTTATATAGGCCGTCGACATTTGAACTTGCTGCGGGATAAGACTGTGCGTGTTGATCTTAAGGGTTATGTCGTGCTTAAGGATAACAAACGAAGTCGGGTAAAAGCCACATATACTTTAGGTTCACAAAGTATTAATCTTCCTGAGGAATCGTTGTCTTCAGACGTTGGTATGCCAATTAATTAATTTATATCGTCAAATAAAATAGTCATCCTAGTTAACGGTTAAGCAACCGTTAACGTTATTTTTTGAGTTTTTCC
>NZ_JABMCQ010000132.1 GCF_013179575.1 Sphingobacterium shayense
ACAGGAAATACATTTCAGCTATATCGGTTTTAACGACCATATTGATACATTGGAATTCCCATTAAAGAACATCAGCGTTATTGAAATCTTACTCAAAGAAAATTCAGAGGAATTAGAAGAAGTGGTTATATCTTCTACAAGGAGTACAAGAAGCATACAGAATATTCCTACCCGTATCGAATTTATTGGAAGTGAGGAATTGGGTGAAAAAGGTAATATGAAACCAGGAGATATTCGTATGCTTTTGGCGGAAAGTACAGGTATTCACGTACAAACCACTTCGCCTACTAGCGCCAATGCAAGTATCCGTATTCAAGGACTTGACGGAAGATATACACAAATCCTGAAAGACGGTTTTCCCATTTATTCAGGTGCTTCAAGTGGATTGGGCTTGTTACAGATACCACCACTTGACCTCAAACAAGTAGAAGTCATCAAAGGTTCTACATCTACGTTATATGGTGGTGGAGCAATAGCAGGTTTGGTAAATTTAATTTCCAAGACACCAACGGAAGAAAGAGATTTACGTTTTCACCTTAACGGAACATCCGGTAGAGGTTTAGATATAAACGGTTTTTATGGGCAAAGGTTTAATAAAATTGGAACAACTATATTTGCTTCCCATAACCGTAACGCAGCTTATGATCCTGCTAAGAACGGACTATCCGCTATTCCACAATTCGAACGCTATGTACTGAATCCGAAGCTCTTCGTTTATTTCAATGAAAAGACGAAACTGAACTTCGGTATCAACACAACGATCGAGAGCCGTTTGGGAGGTGATATGCTTTACATCAAAGGAAATGGAGATAATACAAACCAATATTTTGAGGAAAATAAAACACAACGCTATTCCACACAATTTGTTTTCGACCATATCATCAATGAAAACAGTACTGTTCAAGTCAAAAATAGTGTAAGTTATTTTAACCGAAATACTACCATTCCAAACTATCAGTTTGAGGGAACACAAACAGCAAGTTTTACCGAAGCCAACTACACCAACAGTACTGAAAAATCGGAATGGGTCACAGGTATTAATATTTGGACGGATAATTTCAAAGAAAAGCAGATTATGGCATCTCCGTTGAGAGATTATAATCAGACCACATTCGGTGCTTTTGTACAAAATTCTTTTAATGCTACGGATTGGTTTCAATTGGAAACAGGTTTTAGAACGGATTATGTTGTGGATTATGGGGTGGTATTCTTACCGAGAGTTTCGGCTCTATTCCACATTGCCGAGGGCTTAACTTCACGAGTTGGTGGTGGATTTGGCTATAAAACACCTACCATTTTTACGGAAGAAAGCGAACGCCTACAATATCAAAATGTAATGCCCATTGACGACAAGACCAATAAATTGGAAAAAAGTTATGGAGCAAATGCAGACATCAATTACCGCACCTACATTGGGGAAGATTGGTCATTTAGCATAAATCAATTGTTCTTTTACACCTATTTGGATAATCCCTTGTTACTTGAAAATCCGTCGACAAATCTGTATCAGTTTGTTAATTCTCCTGGCTACATCCATACCAAAGGAACAGAAACCAATATTAAAATTGGTTATGATGACCTGAAATTGTTTTTGGGTTATACCTATACAGATGCCCGATTACACCAAAATGGAACGACTGTAGAAAGCCCTTTAACACCAAAACACCGCATTAATTCCATCCTGATGTATGAAATAGAAGACAAATGGAAAATTGGTCTGGAAGCCTATTATTTCAGTCGCCAAAAGCTGAATAATGGAACTACGGGCAAAGATTACTTTATTACTGGATTTATGGCTGAAAAGATTTGGGAAAGATTTTCTCTGTATATCAACTTTGAAAACTTCCTTGACACCCGACAAACACGCTTTGATAGCATTTATACAGGGACAATAACCAATCCGGTTTTTAAAGACATTTATGCACCTTTGGACGGATTTGTGATTAACGGAGGTATAAAATTCAAGCTTTAAAACAAATGGAAAAAACCATATTCAATATAACTAAAATGGATTGCCCAAGCGAGGAGCAATTAATCCGTATGAAACTGCAAGACTTTGATACGGTAAAAGGATTGGAATTTGATATAGCCAATAGAAAATTGGACGTTTATCACAATGGAAACCCAGAGCCAATTTTTTTGGCCTTGGGAACACTGAACCTAAATACTACATTGGTTTCAACTGAAAAAAGCAATTTTGTTGTTGAAACAGATACAAGCAACAAGCAACGGAAATTACTTTGGATCGTGTTGATTATCAACTTCCTGTTCTTTGGATTGGAAATGTTATTCGGAGTTTTTTCAGGTTCAATGGGATTGATAGCCGATAGCTTGGATATGCTTGCAGACAGTGTCGTTTACGCATTGGCATTAATCGCCGTGGGTGGAACAATCGCTCTAAAAAACAACATCGCCAGATTTGCTGGATACTTCCAAGTCCTACTGGCTATTGTAGGTTTCGTTGAAGTTATCAGACGTTTTATGGGAATTGAAGCTATGCCTGATTTCAAGACAATGATTGTCGTTTCAGTTTTAGCGTTGATTGCAAACGTATTTTGCCTTTATCTTTTACAAAAGAACAAAAGTAAAGAAGCGCATATGCAGGCTTCGATGATATTCACATCAAATGATGTCATTATCAATTCGGGAGTTATTGTTGCTGGTCTTTTAGTTAATTGGCTCAATTCAAGTTATCCAGATTTGATTATTGGGGCTATTGTATTTGTAATTGTAGCAAGGGGAGCGTATAGGATATTGAAATTGTCAAAGTAAATCCCTGTATCTATAGTTGCCTTTGTCTTAGAGTGGTAGTAGGAGGAATAAAAAAGAGTGTTCAGGAATGTTTATTAGAACAATTTCTGAATACTCTTTTAACCCTATTAAGTAAAAAGCATACCTATTGAACTGCTGATATTATTGTTCTGCAATAATTCTATTAAGGCAGAATGATTACCAGTTCTTTCCTTTCCATCCCATATCTGATTGCTGTTAAAATCACCGATTACCAATATATTCTCATTGAGTAAGTAGCTATAATAATTCATGGCATTCCAAATCTGACCTATGTATCTTGAAAGAGGATCTGTTTTGTGATCCATTGCCCATACTGCAATTAACAAGAATGAGCAATTTTCATTAAATACTCTTATAGGAACAATATATCTATGTAAAGGGTTAAAATCTTTTAATATTTCAAACCTATAATCAGAATATGAGAAAATTCCGATACCTTTATTAGGAGAGTCACCATGCCAAACAAAATCATTCGGTTCAGGAGTAAGTTTGTTAAACTTTAACCGTTCGGAATTCTCACATTCTAGTATAACCAATATATCAGCTTCATAAGGCTTAATAAATTGATTTTTTGTTCTGAAGCTACCTTGGCAATTCCATTCGACAATTCTCATAATCATAAATATAAATTAATTGCTCAAACATAACTTAAATAGTTAACTTTGAGAGCAAACCAAATCGATATGAAATATTTTAAAGTCACTTTTTTATTTATAGTATTCTCCCTATTTAATAGTGTAGCAAAACCTCAAAAGTTATTATAATAAATCAATTTCATGGTAATTTTTAATTATTTTTATGTTCAATATTGATTTAATCGAAGCTTGTTACCTGAATGATTTCAACGTGGATTTAAAAGCATTTCACAAGAAAAAATTTGAAGGCATTAAAGCTGAATTATCTGAGGAAGTTTTAAAACGACCAATCATTTTCGAGGATTTTATTAGTAAATCTTTTAATCTAAAAATTTTTAATAATTAAATAAATGAATGATTTTAATATAAGGTTCTAAATATTAAACACTATGAG
The DNA here is from genome assembly GCF_013179575.1 of Sphingobacterium shayense. GTDB lineage: Bacteria > Bacteroidota > Bacteroidia > Sphingobacteriales > Sphingobacteriaceae > Sphingobacterium > Sphingobacterium shayense. The sequence goes on from NZ_JABMCQ010000132.1 coordinate 3,823, forward strand.
CAGAAAAAATATAATAATTTTAATTTTATGTGCACTATTTGTAAGAGTAAGCATTGGGCAAGTTAAAAGTTTACCTATTGAAAAAACGGAAGCGTTAATTAGTGTAATAATGAATTTTGCTGAAAACTCCCCCGATGGGAAGGAGGTTGCTATACTAAAACTAGATAGTCTAATAGAAAGCGAATTAAGGGAGGAAAACATTACACTATTAGAAAATGCAAAAGAAAAAATTAAAAACCTTAAAACGCCGTTTCGGAATTCAAAGAAAATAGATGTATTATCAAAAGATGATTTGAAAGGTTTTGAGGTGAAAAAAGATAAATTTACAAATAATACATTCATAACACCTGTATATAGTCTTTGGGGAGGTCAGTTTCAATCATACATAGTTTTAACAGATGATAAAGTATTATTAAGGTTTGTAATAGAATATAGATCCTCTGATTGGATTTTTTTTAATAGAGTTATAATGTTGTCAGGAAATGATAGGATTGAATATATTGACTATAATACAAAAAAATCTGTTTACGATAACGTGGAAGAGCAATCTGATATTGTGGTAAATGATAGGCTTTTGAACTTTTTAGAACAGGTTGTGATAAATCAAGTTGCAGATGTAAGGCTTCAGGGCGATGAGAGAGTTTATGATACAAAGATTTCCAAAAAACAAATTAAGAGCATAGGAAATGCTTTAAATATATATAAAAAATTATTAGATGATTAGTCACACTAATTGACACACTAATAATAATTGGTATAAAAATAAAAGGCTAACATCTTAATAATTAGAGAGTTAGCCTTCTTTATTTGTACCTAGGGCGGGAATCGAACCCGCACTCCCTTAACGGGAACAGGATTTTAAGTCCTGCGTGTCTACCAGTTCCACCACCTAGGCAACTGAGCGAAAGACGAGATTCGAACTCGCGACCCCAACCTTGGCAAGGTTGTGCTCTACCAACTGAGCTACTTTCGCTTGACGTGGTGCAAAGATAGAACAATATCATATACTCGCAAAATAAAATCTTAAAATCAATGGATGTTACTCAATATCAGTTTTAAATATTTTAAATCCTTGTTGATTGGTCTTTATTTGCGTGTAGTGAGGGATGGTCTTCTATATATCCTCCTACCACAGCTGGTAGGAGGAATATCATAAATGGTTGTCTACGTCTCAGTCTGTCTAATAAGCGAAACAAGACGGCATTGTATAATTGGAGTTAGTGCAATTCTTATAATTCTTCGTCGTGCTGGCTTAGGTCAAGTCCCATTGTTTCGGCACTTTCATTAACCCTTAATGGGGCTAACAGATCTGTTATTTTTAGAAGAAGCAATGAGCCGAAGAAAGCGAAAGCTGATGCGCCTACTAGTGCTATCAAGTGCGCAACAAATAAGCCTGTCTCACCGAAGAACAATCCATTTGTCGTGACCACTTCGTTGACGTTTCCGTGGGCGAAAACGCTTGTTAGGAGCATTCCTACCATTCCGCCAACCCCATGGCAAGGAAAGACGTCCAAAGTATCGTCAATACCTTTTTTTGTACGCCATATTACGACGAGGTTACTAATAACGGCTGCGACAAGACCTATCACTAGTGAGTGTGGTATGGTGACAAAGCCGGCGCCAGGAGTGATTGCAACAAGTCCGACGACGGCCCCGATACACGCACCCATTGCAGATGGTTTTTTTCCTTTTAGAATATCAAAAAAGATCCAACCCATTGCTGCGGCAGCGGAAGCAGTGGTCGTGGTAGCGAAAGCAGAAGCCGCAAGGATTCCAGCGCCTCCGGCAGAACCTGCATTGAAACCAAACCACCCAAACCAAAGTAGTCCAGTTCCTAAAATTACATAGCTAATGCGCGCAGGTGTGTGCGTTTGTTCCTTTCGTTTACCTAGATAAAGCGCCGAGGCCAATGCAGCCCAGCCAGCCGACATGTGTACTACGGTGCCTCCAGCAAAGTCTAGGACACCCATTTGAGCAAGTAATCCTTCAGGGTGCCAGGTCGCGTGCGCCAGTGGAGAGTAGATGACGATGACAAATAGGGTAATGAAGATAAGATAGGAGTTAAATTTGATTCGTTCTGCGAATGCACCCGTAATAAGCGCCGGGGTAATTACTGCAAATTTTAATTGAAACATTGCAAAAAGAGCTATAGGGATTGTCGGTAAAGCAGGCCAAACGTCGTTCCCTAGCATGCCCTTCATCATATAGAATGTCGCTGGGTTACCAATGACGCCGCCGATATCCTCTCCGAAAGCAAGGCTAAATCCGAATACGACCCAAATAATGGTGATTAATCCCATGCATACAAAGCTCTGTAGCATCGTTGAAATTACATTTTTCTTACGAACCATACCGCCATAAAAGAAAGCTAATCCGGGAGTCATTAGAAGCACCAGGGCCGCAGACATGAGAAGCCAAGCGGTGTCTCCGGTATCGATTGTACTATCTGGGTTGGTGGTAATTTCAGTAGCTGGTGCAAACAATGCAAGTATTACGGCTATTGCTAATGCTCCAAATGGGAGTATTTTTTTCATTTGTATTGGTTTTTGTTAGTGATTTGTTTTTAAATTTTAATTTTTCTCTCTGTTTTACTGTTATTTGTTTATCAATATTATTGTTTCATTACAAATATTGCAACAATAATTGGATTATCACTATAAAATTTTTAAAAAAATATTTTTTTATGCCGATATCTCCTGTTTTTATTGAGTTTGTTTTGCTGTTTTTATTTATTTATCATAAATAATTTTGATTTAACAATATAAATAATGTTATTTGTTGTGTAAATCATAAAAATCTATAAAATATTATCGATTTTATTTGTTTTCAAGTTTGTTTCATCCGTTCTTACCTAAATTATTGTAAATAAATCTGTTTTTTTTGATTCGTTTATAGGTTTTAATGTTTTTATGTCACTTATTTATTTTATTAAGACAATAAACTTAAAACAGAATATGAAAAAGTTATTACTATTTGTGTCATTCGCATTTCTTTCCGTAGGAATAAGTGCTCAGGAGAATTCTCCTCTAGAAATATCTGGATATGCAGATGCTTATTATAAATATGATTTTGCCGGGCAAGAAAATATTGGTACTTATTTCGCGAACGATCACAATTCGATTTCGCTAGGTATGTTGGCTCTTGGATTAAAAAAGTCGACGGGCAAGGCGACATTTGTAGGGGAACTCGCTTTTGGGCCGCGAGGGCAATATTTGTCAATTCCCAATGGAGATGATAGCGAGGCTAACGAGGGAAACTCTTTCCATATACAAAATTTGTACGCCTCTTATGATTTCACTGAGCAATTTAATATGACGGCGGGATATATGGGCACCTTTATAGGTTATGAGGTTATTTCGCCCGCCGCTAATTTTCATTATTCGACCTCTTATCTTTTTGGTGCTGGCCCATTTCAAAATGCAGGAATAAAGGCTACTTATGCATTCACCGATAAGGTGTCATTGATGGCTGGACTTTTTAACGACTGGAATGTGTATCGCGACCTTAATGGTGTGTCACATTTTGGCGCTCAATTGGCTGTTCAGCCTGTAGAAGGATTGAGTGCATATTTGAATTTCCTCACTGGGTCTTCCGCAGGGGGGGCTGATAACTACAGTTCCGGAACGCTGATTGATTTGGTAGCTAGCTATGCATTTACTGAAAAGGTCTCTTTAGGATTAAATGCTGCAGATTATAGTTTTAAGTCGGAGGGAGGATATACCGGCGTGGCGCTTTACCCTCGTTACGATTTCAATGAGAACATAGGTCTCGGATTGCGAGCAGAATACTTTACCGAGAAAGAGGTGGAAGATCATAGTTCCGCAGAGTTATTTTCGTTCACTCTTTCCGCGAAAGTTAAGCACGGTGGACTTTCCGTTATACCAGAAGTCAGGCTCGATAATAACTCGCAGGCCAGCTTTCTCAAGAAAGATGGTATGACAGCGACAAAACAGGCCTCGCAAGCTTCTATAGCGTTAGTGTACGCATTCTAGGATGTAGTATCAGCCGTAGATTTCACAGTAATAATGCCCCTAGCAATTTTATGCACCTGCCAAAGGTTTGATTGACCTTGGAGAAGCACTGGATTTTGCTAGGGACCTTTAGAATTTCTGGAATATTATCCCAGCGATATTATTTAGCTTTTAGTGCATCGATTTGTTCTTTCAGATCTTCAATTTGCTCTTGCTGTTCTTTGATAGCTGCGACGAGTAACGGTATGAGCTCATTTTGGTCGACCTCATCTAATTTCGCTACTTTGGTGCTATTTTTTGATTCGGTATAAATTTTCGACGACGGCTTTACCAGATGTGGAAACACAGATGACACCTGTTCTGTGAGAAACCCATATTGTGTTTCTTTGGGAAGCGCCAGTTTTTTATAATCCTTCGTATTATACGTGTAGCTTATAGGCGTGAGAGCGGAAATTTTAGATGCAACAGGACCTATTTCTTGGATATTGATCTTAAGGTCTTTTTCTTCGATCTGTTGCGCTGACACGATCTGGTAAGCGCATAGTGTTAGTAGCAAAGCGATGCCTGACTTTATTTTATTATTCATTGTATTATTTCTAACGGTAAAAAACTGAAATGATATTTGTAGGCTAGACTTATTAATGCGATTAGCACAAAAGTAAAAGCCGGATTCATTTTAAATTAACCGTTGTTTGGAGGGGGGAAGTGCATTGGAAGTGCGACAAGCGGCAATGGTTCCAGACTAAGTTCATAATAAAAATCTTGCGCTATTCGATAACGCTGCGGGATTTCAAGTAAATTGATCATTATTTCGTCGTCCCATGCTTGCTCTGTCTCGTGGCTATCAGCTATATCGCTGGGTATTGGATTCTCCTTGCTGTTATCCGTTCCACGCTGCAATGTGTAACACTGCTGGGTAAACAATAACAGGAGTAGTCCGGTGATCAAGACCATGAAAGTGAATACGTTTTTTTTCATTTCCAAGCATGTTAGAAGTAAACTTCATCCGTAAAAAAGAGGAGAAACATTCTTCTGTCCACCACAAGAATACGGAATTATCCGAAAAATTGGTGTGCAGCTCTAGTTATTTTTTTGTAAAAAATATGTCGCTTTAAATTCCAGACATAATTTTGTTAATCGCTCCTTCCGTCCGTTTTTTTGAATATTAGGTCATTTTCAAAACCTTTACTTTGTAGAAAACGAATGAGCTTAGCACGCTCTGCCATTGTAAGCTTTTCTAGCGGTTTTATAATTTTGCGATTGATCGTATCAGAAAGTTTCTGTTCGTATTCATCTAGGTCAATCTCTTTGAGTGCTATTCGAATTAGCGGTTCCGAAATACGTTTCGATTTGAGGTGCATCTTTATCTTGATTTTACCCCATCCCTTCATGCGGAATTTACCCAGCACGTACGCTTTGGCAAATCGTTCTTCGTTTAGAAAGTTGTCTTCAATAAGCTGGGAGATAATATTTTCGACATCATTTTGGTGTTGTCCCCATTCATACAGCTTATCGCGAACTTCCTGTTGAGCACGTTCTTGGTATGCACAATAGCTTTCCGCTTTTAACTTGGCTTGGCGAGGTGTGTAGGTTTTTTTTGAGGACGAATCTTCCATTTTACAAATGTTCAAAAAATGCTTCACTTATAGAAAATTATGATGAAATTTGTTGACAACTTATTATGTATACAGTAGCAGAAATTATTTCGTTTCTCCCTCACCAGAGCGCGCAGGTGGCTGACCCCAATCATATTGTCGCTGAGCTCAGTTACGATACACGAAAGATCTTGTCCGGTACCAAAAGCCTTTTTTTTGCGCTAAAGAATGTCCGTGACGGGCACATGTATATCGAGGAGGCTTATAGCAAAGGGGTAAGCGCATTTGTCATTTCGGACCGTTCGGTCGACTTGACATTATATCCTAATGCTACATTTATATTGGTTGATGATACCTTACAAGCCATGCAGCAACTGGCTTCCCGTCGGCGAACTGACTGTCCGGATGTGACCGTTGTGGCAATAACGGGAAGTAATGGTAAAACCGTGGTAAAAGAATGGTTGACACAGCTGCTGGGGAATGATAATAAAGTATATCAGAGTCCCAAAAGCTATAATTCTCAGATAGGCGTAGCACTGTCACTATGGAACTTATCCAACGAGTATAACTATGCATTTATTGAAGCGGGTATAAGTAGTCCAGGGGAAATGGAGATCCTTGAGCGGATGATTCAACCGCAGTGTGGAATATTTACAAATATAGGGAATGCGCACGCTTCGGGTTTCCGATCTCAAGACGAAAAGTTACGTGAAAAACTACTGCTGTTCCGGCCAGGGATAGATGTCATTTATTCTTCGACCTATCGGCTGGATAAATACCTTCCGAAACATGAATACGGATTGTATGCTTGTGGTACGCTGTCTTCTGATAAAATTATGGTTCAGTCAATTGAAAACTTAGGGCCATTCAGTACTAAAATCAACGTCCTGGCGGACGGAGTCGAACAAGAGTTTATTGTACCATTCACTGATCGGGGATCAATCGAGAACATACTTATCTGCATCACATTTCTATCCTATTGTGGTTATCGATTAGCGGATATTGCCCAGCGTATTGCCGTGCTGAAATCATTGGAAATGCGTTTGCAACTTAAAAAAGGGAAAAAAGGATGTTCGATTATCGATGATTCATACTCCAACGATCTAGCGTCTTTGCAGATCGCTTTAGACTTTTTGATGCAGCAGAAGCAGCATAAACACAGGAAACTTGTGCTTTCTGGCATGGAAGGATTGAACGAAAAATTAGCGACGAAACTTTTTGATCTGCTCTCTAAGCATCCATTAGACAGCGTAATACTTGTCGGTGAGGAGCTGGCTTTTTTGCGTAATCTTTCTATTCCGACTACCTTATTTCGTTCGACTGAGGAACTGCTGGCAGGAACTTCGGAAGGAGATTTTGCAAACCAGACTGTACTCATCAAAGGGAGCAGGTATTACCACCTGGAAGACCTAAGTCGTATGCTGACAGAGAAAACGCATGAGACGGTACTAGAAATAAATTTAAAGGCAATCGAGTATAACTTGCAGCGCTATCGTGCACTGACGCCAAAAGGGGTAAAGATGATGGCAATGGTTAAAGCGTTTTCTTATGGCAGCGGTAGTTACGAGGTAGCTAATCTTTTACAATACAATAAAGTAGACTATCTCACGGTTGCCTTTGCTGATGAGGGGGTTGAACTTCGTCAAAACGGGATTACTCTTCCCATTATGGTGCTCAGTCCTGATGAACAGGTATTCGAAAGTTTGGTGACAAATTATCTCGAACCAGAAATCTATAGTTTTCGGATTCTTAAAGCATTCACTGCGTTTCTAGCTCGCCGTGGGGAGAAGGATTTTCCAATACATATTAAAATAGACACAGGAATGCATCGACTCGGCTTTATGGACGAAGAAATTTCTGAACTCATCGAGTTGCTGAATCAATCAAGGGAACTACGTGTAGCGAGCATATTTTCTCATTTAGCAGCAGCGGCCGATCCGCAACATAGGTCGTTTACCGATCAGCAAATAATGCGTTTCCGTCAGGCATCCTCACGCCTGGAACAAGCGTTAGGCTATTCTGTTATTAAACATATTTTAGCGACCTCTGGAATCGTGCACCGCCCGGAGGCCTGTTTTGATATGGTGCGGTTGGGTATTGGTTTGTATGGCGTTTCGATGGACGGTTCGCTTATTTTAGACCCAGTTGGGGTGCTAAAGACTACGATTACGCAAATCAAAGGACTAAAGTCGACAGAATCGGTTGGCTATGACCGTATGGGGAAATTATCCCGATATTCGCGCATAGCTACCGTGAAGATCGGTTACGCGGATGGTTACGACCGGCGATTTGGAAACGGAGTAGGGCAGATGTCTATCCGGGGAAAGATCGTCAAGACGATAGGTAATATCTGCATGGACATGTGCATGCTTGACGTCACGGATATAGAGGTTTTTGAGGAAGACGAGGTAGTGGTGTTTCCTGATATTGTTGCCGCAGCAAAAAGTATCGGGACAATTCCCTATGAATTGTTGGTAAGTATTTCTTCTCGCGTAAAAAGAGTGTATTTTTACGGTTAGATTCAGCGGAAAAAATATAGGAGGGATATAATTTTATGATAAAGAAGTTTTTTCAACAAATACTATACTATTTTATTAAGGGAGCCCTTGTGGTTGTGCCTGTTGCAGGAGCCGTGTTTCTCATCGTCTGGGCTGTTGCCGCACTGGATAACGCATTAAATTTGACAGCCCATTTCCTACATGATGAGACGGGTATGCCGTTATACATTCCGGGGATTGGTATTTTAACTGTTTTTGTCGTGCTTGTTGTAGTCGGGCTTATATTTACGAACTTGGTGACCGCACCAATACGAGCTTGGCTAAAACGCAGCATTGATAAAATACCGCTTTTTAATACGCTGTATTCCTCAATTAAGGATTTTACCGAAGCATTTGTTGGAGATGCTAAAAAATTTAACGAGCCTGTTCTGGTATTGGTTAACGAGACCGGTTTGAAGAAAATTGGATTTCTTACCCAACGTGATCTGAGTAAAATCGGATTAACAGATGAGGTGGTCGTGTATTTCCCTTATTCTTATTCGGTCGCAGGACAGGTGGTTGTGGTCAAGGCGACTCATGTGCAGAAACTGAATATGAGTGCTACGGACGCAATGAAACTTGTGGTTTCTGGCGGCGTCAGTGGGATTGAATAATTACCACGCGGCCGATAACAAATA
>NZ_JABMCQ010000133.1 GCF_013179575.1 Sphingobacterium shayense
CACCACCCAGATTTACGCGTGATGCTCCCGTTTTTGGATCTCCTAATAGAACTGCGAATGGATTTGCTGCAGTCTGCTGTAAAGAGAAACCGAGGGCTACGATAAACAGTCCAATTAACATCCCAATGTAGACGTTTACTTCGACTGCTACAATCATCGCTGTAGCACCTAGAGCAGAGAAAAGGAGACCATATATGATACTTTTTTTGTATCCCCATTTTCCAACAAGATCTTTTCCCGAAATGGTACTAAAAATGAAAAGTAGGAGCGCCCCAATATAGTATGCACTATAAAATGCAAAGTCAATTAATTGAGATTGAAACTGATCCAATTGAAAATAGTTCTTACAAAATGGGATAAAGACACTGTTCCCGGCAGCAATAAAGCCCCAAAAAAAGAATACAACTACCAGCGTATAAAGCGCGGGATAGTTGGTTGACTGGTTTTCTTTCATAAAAGATAAAACGTTTTAGTTTTTTGTAAACTTAACAAAGAATATTAAAAGTGTAAAAAAAATATAAAGTTTGCAACTAATAAAACAAATAAACTTAATGTGCGTTATGAATATAACGGGTTTTTACACTGCGTGAAAAATATTTACAAATTTTCTTTTGAAATTACAAATGTTATACTATTTTTGTGCCGATTCTCAAATTTATCCTTGTAGGAGTTAAAATAAGCATGCTCTTAAATAATCCTCGGTCGTATCTTAGTTTGTCTCAAATTAATAGCGTGTGCTGGAATTAGAAAATGGATAAATTTCAAAAGCAGTAAAATCCTATATCTCATAATAACAAGTTAATGGATATTAATGAACTAAATACCAAGCTCGTGTCAGAGTTACGCGAGATTGCAAAAGTATTGGGCATCGCTGATGTCGATAAACTACGAAAGCAAGAATTAATCGATCGTATTTCGCTAATAGCAAAACAATCACTGAATACCAGTGAAATAGACGCTGGAGAAAGCGAAGAGCAGACGTCAGATAGGCCCAGAAAGCGTGTCAGAACTAGTAAAACTGAGCCGGTAGCGATTACAAAGCGCCCCTCACCTGTAAGTGATGTAGAAACTGATAGAGCGCCGTCCCAGGATGCACAAGTAAAGCCGAATCCTACTACAGAACCCATACCCGCACAAGCTAATAAGTCCGACGCCTCGACTCCCGTATTACCTACAGATTTTGATAATGTTATTGTAAATGAAGGTGTATTAGAAATCATGCCTGATGGGTACGGTTTTTTACGGTCTTCAGACTATAACTACTTGACATCTCCAGATGATATTTACGTATCTCAATCTCAAATTAAGCTGTTTGGATTGAAAACCGGTGATAATGTTCGCGGCTGTATCCGGCCGCCGAAGGAAGGAGAAAAATATTTTCCTTTGGTGCGGGTGGAAGCGATTAATGGACAGGTTCCAGCGGAAATTCGTGACCGAGTTCCTTTCGATTATTTAACACCGTTATTTCCGACTGAAAAATTAAATTTAGATTTAGGCGTCGGAAACTATTCGACACGTATCATGGATTTGTTTACTCCAATCGGTAAAGGTCAGCGCGGACTAATCGTAGCGCAACCTAAAACGGGTAAAACAAATTTGTTGAAAGAGGTTGCTAATGCGATCGCTAAAAACCATCCCGAAGTTTATCTTATTATTCTGTTGATTGACGAACGTCCGGAAGAGGTAACTGATATGGCTAGAAGCGTTCGTGCGGAAGTAATCTCATCAACATTTGATGAGCCGGCAGATCGCCATGTTAAAATCGCAAATATAGTGCTTGAAAAAGCAAAACGCATGGTTGAATGCGGTCATGATGTTGTAATTCTTTTAGATTCGATTACACGTTTGGCTCGTGCATATAATACCGTTGCTCCAGCATCGGGTAAGATACTTTCTGGGGGTGTGGATGCAAACGCATTACATAAGCCAAAACGTTTCTTTGGTGCTGCACGTAATATCGAGGACGGAGGTTCGTTGACTATTCTTGCGACGGCACTTACCGATACAGGTTCCAAAATGGATGAAGTTATCTTTGAAGAGTTTAAGGGTACAGGTAATATGGAATTACAATTAGATCGTAAATTAGCGAATAAGCGTATTTTCCCTGCTATAGATCTTACAGCTTCTAGTACTCGTCGTGACGACTTATTGGTAGATCGTGATACGCTTCAGCGTTTGTGGGTATTGCGTAATCATTTATCGGACATGAATTCGACAGAAGCTATGGAGTTTTTATTAACGCAATTGCGTGGTACTAAATCCAATGAAGAGTTTTTGATAAGTATGAATGGTTAATACCATAGTTATTTGATAATTTTGAGCCATCTTTTCCTTTCGAAAAGATGGCTTTATATTTTTTAATCGATGAAAAAACACATTCCCAATACACTGACCTGTCTTAATCTTTTTTTCGGTTGCATTGCTGTTGTTTATGCATTTGATAAGAATTTAGATTATGTATTTTATTGTATCATCGGATCGGGGGTATGTGATTTTTTTGACGGAATGGTAGCTCGTGCCTTGCATGTGAAATCCACCATTGGAAAGGAACTAGATTCCTTAGCGGACATGGTGAGTTTTGGCTTTGTGCCGGGGATCGTTTTGTTTACGATGCTTGAGGATAGCTCCAATATCCCATTCATCCCATATTTCGGTTTTTTGGTGACGATCTTTTCGGCTTTGCGTTTGGCGAAGTTTAACGTTGATGAGAGGCAAAGTCAAGATTTTATAGGATTAAATACTCCAATGAATACATTTTTCGTGCTTTCGTTGCCTTTTATTGGTAGAGATTACCCTGCACTTGTATATACACCCTCTGCTTTATTGGTGATTATTTTGGTCGTTAGCTATCTGTTGGTAAGTGAGGTACGGTTGTTTAGTATGAAATTGTCGTCTCCAAATTGGAACGAGAATAAATTTCAATTTATCTTTTTAATTCTTAGTGTGTTTCTTGTTGTCTTTTTAAAATTTTTGGCACTACCGTTGGTGTTGTTGGCATATATTGGACTATCTAAGTTGCATTTTTTAAATAAATCCTAATTACAAGTTTTTCAGGTATATTTCGATTTCATCGATTAAAATCTTAACGTCTTGGTCTAATTCCGTAAACAATTGTCCAATTTCGATATCGTTTTTTAAATTAGCAAGTGCTTCGAGTTTTTGTAGCTTGCTCTGTTGTTGGTTAGCACCAATATATACCATCGTCGGTTTAATATGATGTGCTTTGTTTGCAATTTCTTTATAATTTCTTTGAGAAATGGCTTCTTTGAGAGCTTTGAAATCGATTGGGATTTGTGATTGATATAGCGTCAAGAATTGCTTGATAAGGTCTGGATTGCTCATCATATTTTCTTGGATAATTGCCGGTTTGATGATGTTGAATTTCGTGTTCATTTGTCGGATTGATAACGGTAAACATTTAGTGGGTCGTTACATAATTTCAATATTTCCGCGTTACTAATTTGTAAAACGGGATGTATGTATTCCGGTGCTATTTCACACAATGGTATCAAAGCAAACTTGCGATCGGCGAGATGAAGATGTGGAACAATTAATTGTTCGTGTTCGATTGTCATTTCGTTAAAATAGAGTATGTCAACATCGATAACGCGCGCCCCCCATTTGGCTAGCCGTATACGACCGAGCTTTTCTTCTATACGATGGATTTCATCAAGAACTTCTAGTGGAGAAAGTGATGTTTCTGTTTTTATAACTTGATTTAGAAATTTAGGTTGATCTGTTACTCCCCAGGCCTCTGTCTCATATATCGAAGAACAAAGGGTTATTTTTCCAACAGTCTCGTTGATTTCCTGAAGAGCGTCTTTCAATTGCTGCGCAGGCTCTCCTATGTTGGCCCCTAAAAGTAAAAACACGTTATTCATCGTACATCCTTCGTTCTTAGATCCTGCCTCATTGTTTGATATCAAAGATCCTTTATCTAAGTAAAGATAAAGCATATCTATTTAAATTTCGCATTGTTCGAAATAAAGAATTATCTTAGGTACTTAAAATTTTATTTCTGTATGAGATCTTTCTTCAAATATGTTTTAGCAACGATAACCGGTATTGGAATTGTTGTAGTTTTACTAATTATAGGTCTAATCGCGATCATTACGAGTACTGTGAGTCAGATGAGTTCTGGCAAGCAAACGCCGGTTTTAGCTAATTCTGTACTTTATATTTCTTTGGACCACGATATTACAGAACGAACAGAAGAAAATCCGTTTGAAGGAGTTTCAGTACCTGGGTTAGGAGAAGTGAAGTCTTTGGGTTTGAATGACATCTTAGCAAGAATTGAAACTGCTAAAACCGACGATAGAATAAAGGGCATTTTTTTGAATCCGCGTTCTGTTAGCGCTGGATTTGCAAGTACCAAGGAAATATATGATGCACTTGTTGATTTTAAAACTTCGGGAAAGTTTATTGTTGCCTATAGTGACGTCTTTACACAAAAAGCCTATTTATTAGCGTCGACTGCGGATAAAATTTATATTAACCCAGAAGGTAGTTTAGACTTCAAAGGCTTATCTTCTACCGTAACATTTATGAAAGAAGCTTTAGATAAATTAGGTGTTGAGATGCAGGTTGTGAAGGTGGGGACATACAAGTCCGCTGTGGAACCTTTTTTATTGAATGAAATGAGTGAGGCGAATCGTGAGCAGATGACTTCGTATTTAAATAGCACGTATGATGCCTTTTTAGAAAATGTGTCACATGGACGGAATATCAAAGTAGATTCCTTGAGATATATTGCCGACAATTATTTAATACGTAATGCAGATGATGCAATTAAGTACAACTTCGCAGATGGAAAGTTGTATACCGATCAGGTAATCAGTGAGTTGAAACAACGTATTGGAGTTGAGGAGAAGAAAGACCTTTCGACAATTTCAATTTTAGATTATAGTGATGGTAAGGACCCGAATATAACCGGTGACCGGATTGCGGTGCTTTACGCTTACGGGGAGATCGTTGATGGGGAAGGAGAAGAAATAAATATAGGGGGAGATCGAATCTCTCGTGAATTGCGTAAACTCCGACGGGATGATCGTGTTAAAGCTGTGGTCCTACGCGTAAACTCGCCGGGAGGATCGGCATTAGCCTCTGACATTATAGCACGCGAGGTCGAGTTAACGAAGGCATCTAAACCTGTCATTGTTTCCATGGGTGATTATGCAGCCTCAGGCGGTTACTATATTTCGGCACTTGCTGACTCTATTTTCGCAGAAAAAGAGACATTAACCGGTTCTATCGGGGTTTTTGGTCTGATTCCGAGCTTTAAAGGATTGTTAAATAATAAGTTAGGGATCCATTTAGACGAAGTTAAAACGGGTAAGTACGCTGATTTACTTGCATCTCCGGATAGATTGATGACTGAAGATGAGCGATCGATTATACAAGTGGAAGTTAATAGGGTTTATAACACCTTTTTGAATAAGGTCGCGACAGGTCGTGGGATGGATGTTTCACAGGTCGATAGTATTGGACAGGGAAGAGTTTGGACTGGTAGTCAAGCGATCGAGATGGGATTGGTTGACGGAATAGGAGACGTTTCACGTGCAATTGAAGCTGCTGCGAGCAAGGCGAAATTAAAAGATTATAAAGTAGCATATTACCCAAAGGTTAAAGATCCCTTCGCTTCATTGTTTGGTACCTCTAAGGAGAAAATTAAAATGTGGATGCTCAGTGATGAGCTAGGTGATTTTCGAGAGTATGTGGAACAGTTACGTACTGTGACTAAATCTTCGGGTATACAAGCGCGCATGCCGTATACAGTGGAGATCAGATAAATGTGTCTAGATATTTTTGAAGTGCTTGCTTTTTTCTATATTTATAGCTTGATATATACAGGTCAACTTAAATTTTATTTTTTATGAAAACTATTGAAGATTTAAACTTCTCAGGTAAAAAAACGCTTGTCCGCGTGGATTTTAATGTGCCATTAGATGAGAATTTTAATATAACTGATGATAATCGTATTCAAGGAGCAAAGCCGACGATTCAAAAAATTTTAAAAGATGGAGGTTCCGTAATCTTGATGTCTCACTTGGGACGACCTAAAGACGGCCCTGTTGATAAATATTCTTTGAAACACATCGTTAATCACTTGTCTAGTGAACTTGGTGTTGAAGTCCAGTTTGCTGATGATTGTATCGGTGACCAAGCTATGGCGAAAAGTGCAGTATTGCAACCAGGTCAAGTGCTGTTGCTAGAAAATCTTCGTTTCTATAAAGAAGAGGAAAAAGGTGATGTCGGGTTCGCGGAGAAATTATCGAAATTGGGCAGTGTATATGTTAATGATGCTTTTGGTACTGCACATCGTGCACATGCGTCTACAGCGATTATTGCCCAGTTCTTTCCTGAGGCGAAATATGCTGGCGCGTTGATGGCTGCGGAAATTAACAACGCAGAGAAAGTGCTTAATAATCCTCAGCGTCCATTTACAGCGATTATGGGGGGAGCAAAAGTCTCTGACAAAATTCAGCTGATCGAAGCTTTATTAGATAAGGTTGATAATCTTATCGTTGGAGGAGGTATGGCTTATACGTTTGTGAAGGCTGCGGGTGGCGAAATCGGTCAATCACTTGTTGAGTTAGATAAGTTAGATCTTGCAAACGAACTAGTTGCAAAAGCGGAAGAAAAAGGCGTAAATCTTGTATTGCCGACCGACGCGCAAATTGCGGATGGTTTTTCCAATGATGCCAACACATATGATGGACCCAATAATGAAATTCCTGCAGATAAAGAGGGGTTGGATATCGGTCCAGATTCCTCTTCTCACTTTGCTGATGTGATTGGCGCGTCCAATACTTTACTGTGGAACGGTCCGATGGGTGTATTTGAATTTGATACCTTTGCTAAAGGCACTAAAGCTGTGGCTGATGCTATTGTTGCAGCAACTGAAAGAGGAGCATTTTCACTGATTGGTGGTGGGGATTCTGCCGCCGCCGTTTCTAAATTCGGAATGACTGAGCATGTCAGTTATGTAAGTACTGGAGGGGGTGCCTTGTTGGAATATATGGAAGGAAAAGTGCTTCCAGGCGTTCAAGCATTGAATGATTAATCGAATAATAATTATCGGAGGAGAGCCATGGCATACAAGTTGTCATGGCTTTTTTAATAACTATAACTTACACTAAACGAAGGGACTACCTTTTTACTTGCCGTTTTATCGTTAATATAGGTCAATTTTGTTCCGATATTAATATCAGGCAGGACATATCGGAAAACATTCATGTCTGCCGATATTCCCACTCCAAAGCTTTTCGGATTCAAATCTGAATCCATATTTTGAAAGTCTGAGAAGAGAAATCCCTGAAATCGTTTTATGTATGCCGTCGAACCGATGCTCCAATCTGGGTAAAACAAGGGTAACCTGTAATTTATCGATGCGGTATTGGTGACGATCGGCGACTCAAAATATCCCCATCCCGAAACCATTGGTATGTCGTAAACTCCTTCATAGCGCTCCTTTCCTTCCTGCAAAGCTGCACGGATTTGTATGCTGTGATTGGCGAAAAGTCCAGGGAAGTAAAAGCTGGTTCGGGCGGAGAATATTTGGCCACTAACGGCCTTCTCAAAAGGAAGGTGACGATAGGTCACGCTAAAATTCTGTCCCCATTTTGGTGCTATGTCCATTTTGCTACGCATACTATTTCGGTTGAAATACAGCTGATAATTCAAGGGGAATGCAATATTTTCGCTAAAATTTTTTAAAGTGGTGCTTACATCATATCTGTTCGTATACGACGTACCGAAGTTGGCACCGTAACTATAGACAACGTTTTGGCGGTATGTGGAGAATGGTAGAGCAATGTCAAGAGATATATGATTATCGCGATACTCGTACATTATGGTTTTTTCGGGATTAGCGTCGCTTACGGCATTACCTATCAGCCCTCGATTTGCGTATCTAATTGTGACCATGGGTAAATATTTTCTGTAGGATAGTTCTGCTGAATAACGACTTTTCCGTGTCTCTGGGTCATATTCGTACCCTAGCTTCGTTTGCGTAGTATTTAAGACATCATTAGATAGCCAAAAAATACCAGGTATATAATTATCAAAGTTTTCGAAATTTGTACTACTTATGGATAGGCTATGAAAATTTACAACGTGCTTGGAGGGATTGTAATCGTCAATCAGGAACGACTCTCCTTTAGAATCTCGGAAGGAATTTATACTATCCCGTAGTTGTTTTATGGTTGGCTCTAAGTAGAATGTGCGTGCAATAGGTTCTTCTGAGTATAAACTGTCAAATGGTTTTTTGGCGATTTTGTAACCATTGACTTGGTAATCGTTGTACAGTAAATTTCCCTTTTTGTCTACGCTCGCATTAAAGGCTCCGTACAATGCATTCGTCAGTTTCGTTAGTTTTCCTGCTTCAGATCGAGAATAAATGTTGTCAATACCGTCAAAGTGGGCCTTAAAAACAATTGAATTTTCTTTGTAAAAAGGACGTTCGATTTGTTGATTTCCCCACGCTAGAAGGTATTCATGTTGTTTGTCCGTAATGTTGAACTGGATTAAATTCGTTCCTTTTTCCGAGACTGCAATAGCGACTATTCTGTCGCCTGTTTCATCGTACCTAGGCTGTTGAAGGTGCGTGTCGGAGATGGGGGGGATGCTGTCGATGACAATTCCGGATTTTGAATCAAGGATTATTATTCTACTCTTTAACTCGTTTGTAACCTCTACAGCAACGATTTTATTGAGGGTGGGGTGCAGACTAGGTGCGTAATACCTGCTGTGTGTCGTTAAAGTTTTGCCGGTTTTTTCTTTGATGTTATACAGGTTTATTACGCTATATGTTTGTTTTCCAAAGCGAGGATCCTTGCGGTATTCGTCCCAGACTATTTCTTGCCCACGAATATTGAAGTGAGGGGTTATTTGGATGCCTGTTTTTAGTATTTCCTGAGGCCTGTCTCTATGTAATCTTACAATTTTATTGACAGATTCCGGAGATCTATATAAAGCATATATAGCTCCGTTATCGCAAACTTGAGGCATTAAATAATCCGAGGGATATTTGCTAATCGGTGTTGTGACGGGTTGAGAATACATATCCAATAAAGGTGCTTCTCGTTCCCATTTTTCATTGAGTTCAACCGAAACTTTCTGAAAAATAGAAGACGCAGTTTCCCCGGTTTGTGCTCTTAGGGCGCGTCTAAAATTAAATGGGCGCACTAGATTTCCATGCATGTGTGATAATATTTCATTTGTGCTATTCACGCCAAAATGATTCGAAATATACCCGTTAATAAAGTAGCCAATTGTGTAGTAAGACGGTATATTATCCTTAAATGAACCCAGTACATATTTATTAAAATTGTATGCTTTTCCCGAGAGTAAGTTTGCACGAAGTGGCATTTCCCATGAAGGCAGTCGTCCTCTTCCCCCTTTACTATTTAACGTTTCTGAATGGACCGCGTCACCTTCAAAGTACCAGGCAGGGAGGTTCAAACCGTATAGTGCAAACGCTAATTGTTCAAAAAATGGCTCGCCCATTTTTCCTGACATTTTGTCAAATTGAGCAACATGTCGTAATTCGTGTATGGCTAAATTACTAAGCCAGCTTTGGTTGTCTGGGGTAGATGATGGAACAGGAAACAGCTCTGATTTTCTTGGCGCTAGTTGAACAAAGCCATTTTGGGCTATGTGATTTCCTTGTAGTATTATAGGTGTTTTTTTTGATCTTATATGGAAATACCTATTATTATTTGAGAGGAAATAGGAGAGCTCACTTGCTAATTCTCGCGCGGCGTTTTGTATGTCTGCTGGAAATATGAGCTGGTAATCTTCCGTGTCGATCTGCTTCCAATCTATCGAGGGATGCGACTGTTCGTCGTCAATTATTTGACTTAAACATTTTGTTGTAGTTATAATTGATATAATTAATAATAAATATCTGATTTTCATATGTATACTATGTGTTTTTTCGTTCTTTTTGATGATATGCTATTTTTTTTAGCTTATTTTTTCAGTTTTTAATAAACTAACACTTTTTATGTATTATATAATTATTTGATATTTAAATATTTAAATATAAATTTAAGAATGAATTTTCGCTTATTTTTACGAAAAATAATTCTGTTTTTTTCAATTTGGTTTTCATTTATATTTTGTAATTCGTAAGTGTTTTTGGTGCAAAAAGATATAATGCAAGATAGGATAAAATAATAAATATTCCGCCGTCGTTTGCGCAACTTACATACGTTGATCAGCTAACGGCTGACTACTGCTCCCGATTTTCCTTGAGTGTGAATATTAATAATCGAGCTTCCATTCTAGATCGTGTCGGTCTCATGATGTTTTTGATTCCATTAGTATAAACGAGAGACTTGATATCTGATAAAAATGAAAAAGTACCAAACAATTAAGACACTAAAATTCGATTCTTTTTATTGTGACATTAAGTCATGATTTTTAAATCTGACCTAAAGTGTCTGCAAACAGTTAATAGTTTTTAATGTTTGATTTTAGGGTGAGACATGCCGAAAAAATAGTATTAGTTATTTTAAACAAAAAAGGCGACTTTTGCTCCAAATAGAAATTACCCATGTAGGAATTGGAATAAACAAAGGAGAGTTATGGAAGAATTAGAAATGCAAGTAGAGCTTGTGGAAAAGTGGATTGAAGCTGGTGAGATTTCAGAGCTTCAAGATTTTCTTAATGAGCAGAACATTTCTGACGTCGAAGAACTGATTGACGAGCTTCCCGAGCACGCAGCATTGTTTATCGAAACATTAAATATCAACCGAGCTGTTCATGTTTTCGGTATACTAGATTTCCCCACCCAAGAACGTATTTTTAAGAAGTTATCGGCATCGAAAATTAGGGAGCTAATTAACGAAATGCCTCCCGATGATCGGACATCGTTTTTTAGTGATCTAAAAGGTGACGTTGTAAAACATCTTATCATAATGCTCTCTCCAGAGGAACGCAAAGATGCGCTTTCACTTTTGGGGTATCCAGAAGATAGCGTAGGGCGTTTGATGACTCCGGATTACATAACTGTTAAGCCGCATTGGTCTATTACTCGTATTTTAGAACACATTAGACGATACGGGAACGCTTCTGAAACGATAGACGTGTTATATGTTATTGATCAGCAAGGGCATCTTGTTGATGATATTCGTATTCGCGATATTTTAATTTCAGATCCTGAAACCAAGGTTGAAGATCTTATCGATAACCGGTTGATCTCGCTTTATGCAAACGACCCACAGGAAGAAGCTGTAAACGTTTTTAGAATGAATAACAGGGTGGCTCTGCCAGTCGTTGATGAGCAAGGTATCATGTTAGGTATTGTTACGATTGATGATATTCTTTGGGTGGCAAACGAAGAATATAGTGAGGATATGCAGCGTATAGGGGGGTCTGAAGCCCTTGATGAACCTTATCTAGATGTGTCTATCTTCAATCTCGTAAAAAAGCGTGGTGGCTGGCTTATTGTGCTTTTTCTTGGTCAATTATTAACTGTTTATGTTTTGAAGTTTTATGAAGACCGATTAACGACAATATTGGTGCTGCTTATGCCAGTAATTATGTCGAGTGGGGGGAATAGCGGTTCACAAGCCTCGACGTTAATTATCCAGGCCATGGCCATGGGGGAAGTCACGTTGCGTGATTGGTGGCGTGTGATGCGACGAGAGATTCTTTCAGGGTTGTTTCTCGGGCTTATTTTGGGAACGTTGGGGTTTATACGTATTTCTGTCGACCAAGCTTTTACAGGAACTTATGGAGACGCTTGGAATTTGTATGCTTTGGCTATCGGATTTTCGCTCCTCGGTGTAGTGATGTGGGGATCATTGACAGGAGCCATGCTTCCTTTCTTGCTTCGCAGGTTCGGCGCCGATCCGGCTAGTTCTTCTGCGCCATTTGTCTCGACGATAGTGGATGTAACTGGGTTGATAATTTACTTCACGATTGCTACTTTAATATTGGGCGGCGTGCTATTGTAAAAAAGATTGTGTTGGATTTGAGTAACTTGTGTTTTTGTCGATGAAAATATTTGCACAGTTCATTAAATCTTCCGATAATTGCATCACCGAAACGGAAATAAGCGTTCGGAAAACGATTCCTGAATAGCTCAGTTGGTTAGAGCATCTGACTGTTAATCAGAGGGTCGCTGGTTCGAGCCCAGCTTCAGGAGCGAAATAAATAAAAAAGTGGTTTTTGTTACAAAAACCACTTTTTTTGTTTTATAGGCAAATTATTAACCTCTGTTCTACCCACTTAGGCTTCTCCGATTTGATATTATTTAAATGGATCATACCGAAAAGTTGGGGGGCTAGATTTTTAAGCATATAATTTCATCACCCGATATAGGAAGAAAGTAGTGTCTCTAACACCCCGGAACACACTTCTAAAGGCTTTCAGTTTTGCATTGAAGGATTCGGCTGAAGCATTCGTACTACGATTATCGAAATAATGTAGGATTTCCGGATGGTGTGCTGCAATGGATCTTGCCACACTTTCAA
>NZ_JABMCQ010000134.1 GCF_013179575.1 Sphingobacterium shayense
CATGACTTATTTTACCAACTTGTTTTCTTACTTGGAGCTCGTGATCCTGATTGTAATCGCGGTAATCATCCAGGCACTTGTATTCGCCTCAAAGACCATAAGGGGCATTAAAAAGCCAAGTAATGAACACCTGAACTAACCAGCACAATTAATCTCTGGGAGGACGTTAACAACAGTGATACCGATTGCGGGTATTATCTAAAAAGATTAGTCCTCGAATTTAGACAACTATAAGAAATCAAACCAACTCCTTTAGAGCTTCGTTAAGCTTCGATTGAAAATCAATTTTAGGTTTTTCATAGTTTGACTTCCGCTTTTGTTTATCTTTTACCATTGATCTGTCCGAAAGGGACTAGCTAATAGGCCTTCCTTGTTCATAAGATTGGCGTCTTGAGGATTGTCGCTCCAAGCATATCTTACCGCAACCGGATTTTTGATCTGTGGATGGCTTACGATTACCTTATTCCCTTTAATAACCGCTCGGGCCCAAACAAACTTATGATCGTCGCCTGCGATGGCGAACTGCTTTAGCGTCTCGCCACCTCTACTTGCCAATCCGGTACCCACCTCACTGAAAGAAAGTACGATCTTGTCATCTGCAATAGTCATTTCTTGATATACAGGACCTGAACTGATTATCTTTTCACCGTAAACAATCTTCCTCGCTCCTAAGAATAGTCGTTTAGCCATATCTTTCTTGTTTAAAGGATGGATATCATTCCATTCGCCGATATCGTAGCTCACAGCTATAGCTGAATAAGAATCCTGTTGTGCCACCTTGAGCTGCGCTTCACGGATAGCCGCCCATCCGGACTCGGATGGCTCCTCTTGCTTAGCCATGAAATTGGGAAGCTGCACTAGCAGGAACGGTAGATCTGGACGTCGCCAGGCGGTCCGCCAATTATCGAGGAGCAGTTTCAAATATCGATGGTACAGCTGTGGTTGGCCTGTGTTTGATTCCCCTTGATACCAAATCACGCCTGTGACAGCGTAATCCCGAAGTGGATGAATCATTCCGTTGTAAAGCCCCGATCCGGCAGACACCAGATTTTGAAGTCGATCCCTATATTCTTTCACATGACGAAGGTCCATACCAATTTTGTATTTCCATGTTCCTGCCAGATTCACTTCAAAATCATCCACTTTAACGTTATACAATTTACCTTCGACGAAAGCGCCGTTGCCGGAATTCGCGCGAAGTCTAACGGTAATATTATTCTTTCCCGCTTTCAGGACACCTGCTGGAATATTATATTTACGAGGTGGATACATGTATGAGGTGGATCCCACAAAGGAACCGTTGACGAATATCGAGTCGCTATCAGTCATATTTCCCATATAAAGTTTTGCGTGACGTCCCTCCTTACCCACTGGAATATCAAATGTCTTCCTGAAATATACAACGCCGTGAGCTTGGATCCCTTGGGATTTCCAGTCACCGGGAACCTTTGCAGTAGACCAATCGCTATCATCCCATTGGCGTTTTACCCAGTCAACAGCTCCCTGGTCTACCTCCGCCATACGAAGACTCTCCAATGCGGAACGATCAACCACAAGCAAAGGGAATTCTTGTAGGTGTTCTTGACTGATCCAACTTTCAATATTACTGCCGCCAAGACTAGATACCAACATGCCCACCGGCACGCCTGTATGCTGGTAAGCTTCCTGGGCATAAAAATACGCTAGCGCAGTCCAGTTCATCACCTCGGAGGCGATACCGGAATACCATCTGGCACCTCTTTCAATATTCTCCTGTACGCTATGTACGGTATTTTGTGTCGGCACCTTGAAATGGCGAATCATATGGTTGTTCGACACACTAATCTCCGGGTATTTATCAACCAGCCTTACAATTGGCGTTTCCATATTTGATTGTCCCGAGCAGAGCCAAACATCACCAATGAGAATATCACGAATAGTGATCTCGTTTATTTCCATAATAAATGGACCCCCATATCGTTGTGCCGGTAGCTCTACCGTCCATCTGCCTTCCGGATTTGCTTGCGTATAGTAGTGCTTGCTCCGAAAGCGCACCGTTACCTTTTCGCCGGCATCGGCCCATCCCCAAATTTTCAGCTTAGTGTCACGCTGCAATACCATGCCATCGGCGATTAGATCAGGAAGTCGTATTGCCGCATTTACTGCTGTACTTGCTAAGTGCACAAAAACTACAGTAATTGCGAGCGTAATAACGGTTGACAATAGCCCTCTCTTGTAAATTCGTTTAACCATTTGAACCTTATTTTTTGTATCAAACATGTTTTTTTATTGGCCGTCGATCGGTGTCACCCCCCGCCAAAAAAAATCAGAGCGTGTACTTTAGTTCCTTTAAGATGTATATATTGTGAGTACTCTATCAGTCGTTTAGCTTCGAGAGAACGCGTAATTAAGTCATCCTCTTCACCAGTATGGGAGTTTAAGGTTGTTTCACTTAATAGCCCCTTTTTTTGTCTTTTTTATTGGCTAATGTCGAAGTAGTCAAAATCCACGTAACCACCTGTTGTCTTGGTCGCATAATTAAATAGACCGAAACGGTATCCCATAAAATGAGGTATCGTATAGGCCATCTTTAATTCCGTCCCGATGGCGTTCCATTCTCTACCGTCTAAACTATAAAAGAAATTCGCGACATCCTTTTTATCGGTAAAATCGCACTCTGCCTTTAAGTATACCTTTTGCCGGGTTAACGGAATATTGGCGACTTCTTCGGGGACTCCTGTTGTTGTGTTAATCATCACCAAGGATTTTTCGCTACCGTCTATCCGTACTCCGACCAAGCCGTAATTTTTCTGCAATAAAGACAGACCGGCGAAATCACCATCCTTCATCTGAGAAACTTCAATTGCAGTAGATCCAATACAGGTAGGGCCTATCGTGCGCTGCGTCAAGGTATTTCTAGCTTGTAAAAAATCCATATCCACACGTTCAGTCTTCAGTCGTAAATAGCCCTTGCGCTCTGTCACCGACCAAAGATGATCGACTGGATTGTGATTCCACTGCCATGCCAAAGGCAGCGGTGGTTCTCCTTTTTTGCGACTGAAATCATCCGAACTAACGATCCCCGGTATTAAGCCCTTACTTGCCGGAAGGTCGAGCTCTAGAGGCACCTTACCGTCTATTCCCAACACAGGCCACCCGTCTTCCCATTTGACCGGCACCATGAAAGGGATACGCCCTATCGCTCCATGATCTTGAAATAAATAAGCGTACCACTCACCGTTCGGCATGTCGATCAGACCGCCCTGGGCAACACCCTGATCCTGCAACATGACGCGGCCTTCGTACGGACCCTCTAGCTTATCGGCGCGGTGTACGATCACGGTACGCATACCTCCAGGAGGCCATGATATGTTGAACAGGTAGTATTTGCCGTTGACCTGAAACAGTTGGGATCCTTCAGCGTGTAGACCTCCTTTGGTACCTTCAGGCGTACTTGGCAACGTTGCATTCTCGATTAGTACACGTTGTGTTTCGGGCTTGATACCCGAGAAATCAGATTTTAGTTCGACAATATTCAACTTACCCCCACCCCATATCATATAGATTTTGTCTCCTTCGAAGAAAAGCGTATGGTCATGCATCATCGGTTCAAACTCCTTAGTGATCCAAGGACCCTTTTCGATATTCTTTGTCATATACACATAGGTCTTACCTGTAGTCTGGGAAAATGTGCTGAGGTAATACATACGGTTGTGATACCGGATACTGCTGGCCCAGGATCCCCTACCATAGGTACTTTTACCGTTGTTCAGGTTGAGTTCGTCCATATCCTGCAAGGAAGCATGGCCATAACCAAAAAGTTGCCAATTGACCAGATCTTTGGATTTCATCAGCGGCAGCCCTGGGTTCATGTGCATGGTTGTACTACTCATGTAATAAGTGTCCCCCACCCGGATCATAGACATATCTGGAACGTCCGAAAAGATAATGGGATTTTTTGCGTTTTGAGCGTAACTGGTGCTCAACAAACAAACCAAGCCTGTATATATAGCGACGGTAATTTTAGAAGCAAGTTTATTCATATTATCGGTATTACTTAATCTTTCATTTTTATCTGCAGATTATTATCTAACTTTTTTTTTTGGTTAGTCCGCAATTGTAAATGTATACTTACCACCTGCAAGTGTCGCTACGTCGTATTCGAATACTTTTTTCAGTATGTTCCCCTTCACGGTTGCCTGAGAAGAGATGATAGCCGCTGTTCCCGCTACTGGATTAAGCAAAGGATTTGGATTCGCTCCTACCGCTTCTTTCAATCCTTTACCACGCAATGGTACATAGGTACGCAGCCTCAAATTTCCACCAATCGAAGATTTGACCGTCACCTTCGTTAAGTCTCCTTCCGACCAACCCATATCAACCTCGAAACCACCACGTGCTTTGATTCCTGATACGAAACCGGTGTGCCAAACATCCGCAAGAGCGGGTAGCAGGTGCACCGCGCCATCGTGACTTTGGATCAGCATTTCCGCCACTCCAGCAGTCAACCCGAAGTTGCCATCAATTTGGAAGGGAGGATGGGCCGTGAACATATTGGGATATGTACGTCCCTCTTTATTACCGCTGTTCAGGATCGTCAACATATTGTTAATGATTTTATAGGCATGGTTTCCGTCCAATAGACGAGCCCAAAGGTTAACCTTCCATCCGATAGACCATCCGGTAGCAAGATCACCTCGATAGATTAGAGAATTACGCGCTGCTTCAAAAAGCTCTGGGGTACCATACGGCGAGATTTGGTTACCCGGATATAGTCCATACAGATGCGACACATGCCGATGATCATTTTTTGGATCGTCGAGATCTTCCAGCCATTCCTGCAATTGTGTATATTTTCCGATCTGCATTGGCGGGATTCGCCTGGCCATCGCTTGAAGCTTTGCCCTGTAATCCGTGTCCTCGCCCAATACTTCGCTGGCTAACGCTGTACGTGTCAACATATCAAATACCAACTGATTGTCCATGGTGACGCCTGCGGAGATCGGTCCTTGCTCTGGCGAGATCGAAGGCGATAATACCATCCAACCTTTATCCTTATGTGCTGGATGCGGAATGAGTGTAGTCAGCAAAAAGTCGGATGCACCTTTCATGACGGGATACACCTCGCGTAAAAAATCTTTATTGCCGGTATACAGATAGTGTTCCCATAAATGTTGTGTCAACCAAGTTCCGCCGGTGGGCCACATGCCTGCAGCAGCAAAATCTATCGGACCGGTAACTCGCCATATATCCGTATTGTGATGCGCGACCCATCCATCCGCATTATACAGTGTCTTAGCGGTACCTTGACCGCTTTCGGCGAGTTCTTTTATCATTTGGAACAGCGGCTGATGTGTCTGGGAGAGATTGGTTACTTCGGCGGGCCAGTAATTCATTTCTGCATTGATATTGATGGTGTACTTACTGTCCCAGGCCGGTTGCAACGAATGATTCCAAATCCCCTGTAAATTCGCCGGCTGGCCGCCGGGCTGCGAGGAACAAATGAGTAGATAACGTCCGAATTGGGCAAGTAGCGTAACTAATGCTGGATCCTGCGTCGATTGAAATTGTGCGACACGGCTAGCTGTAGTTAGTTTAGAAGCTTCAGCGTCAGCACCTAAATAGAGTTTAAAACGGTGAAATTGCTTGCTATAAATAGCCGTATGCTGTTTGGCTGCCGTTGTAAACCGCCTCTTCATCGCTGCCGCCAATTTAGATGCGGCGGCCTGTTCAGGATCAGCAGTTACGGATTTGTAATCCTTAAAGTTGGTTCCTACCGATATATATACGACCACCGACGTAGCATCTCTCACCGTTAGCCTGTCATCGCTGAGAGTTACATTTCCATCCTGATTTTTTACAGATGTATGTGTCTGATAGACGATCTGCGCCTGAATACCTTCGTGATCGGAACCGCGACCTTCAAGCACCAGACTATTCTCTTTCTTAAATACATGGTGTTCTGCGCGATTGTTGTATGTTAGATCAAAATTCAAAGCCCCTTTTTTACTAGCCGTGATTTTCATCATAATGACATCGTCGGCAAAAGATGAAAAAACTTGCCGGGTGAAGGTGACCCCGTCTACCTTATATCGGCTGAACGTTACTGCTTTGTCAAGATCCAATTCGCGATAGTAATCGGAGTATGTTTGGTGACCAGGGAAATTTATTACGATACTGCCTGCGGTCTGAAAAGGCATGCCGTGTGTCTTGGTAAAAAACGTCTCATTGATTAATTTATCGGCTGCACGTGTCTTCCCTTCAAAAATCATTCGCTGTATCTCAGGGAGTTTCCCTGCCGCCTTTTCATTATCATTCCGATAGGGACCTCCGGCCCATATGGTTTCTTCATTGAGCTGAAGTTCTTCACGTTGAGGTATACCGTATACCATAGCCCCCAACCGGCCGTTTCCGATTGGTAAGGCCTCCTCCCAAACCGCTGCATTCGCGGGCTGATCATACCACAATTTAAGGGGTTGATCTTGCGCTCGGACAGACAATGCGCTGACAAGGAGTATACTACCGCATAGTAGCGAAAAAATCATGATGAGAGTTACTTTCATAGATGGTATTTCATAGGTTTACGATGGACCGGCAGCTTTTGTTATTAATCATTACGTGCCGCTTTGGGAGTATATTTTACCGGACTAATATCCTTCAACTGGCTATAATCTACCTCCTTAAAAAGAAGTTGCGACACCATATAAAGATCATTTTTCCACACATTAAAATCATGCCCTCCTGGCTCTATATAAAACACATGTGGTACATTGTGCTGTATTAGATAGTCGTGTGTCCTCGTGCTATTATCAATCAACCGATCTTGATCGCCACAAGATATCCAAAGCAATTTTAGCTTTTGCTTAGCCTCTTGCGGCCTAGGTACCAATTGTTCAGGTGTTCGGGTATTTGGAGCCGACGAAAATCCACCCACCCAAGCGAAATGATCGAGGTTGCCCAATCCAAAATTAAGGGCTTGGCCGCCACCCATTGACAAACCGAAAATAGCCCGATGCTCAGCGTCTTTCTCCACTGGATAATGTTCTTCTACGAATGGAATCAAATCTTTCAGCAGATCCTTCTCAAAAGTAGCAAATGCTTCCACTTTGTCTGCAGCCATTATATTACCTATTGCCCGATCATCCTGCATCGCCCGCCCATTTGGGAGCACTACAATCATATCTTCCAGCTTTCCGGCTGCATATAGGTTATCAAGAATAATGTTTGGAGCACCCTGACTAAACCATTCTTTCTCGTCGCCACCTATACCGTGCAACAGATAAAGCACTGGATATTTTTTTGCGCCAGAATACCCTGGAGGTGTATAAATTAAGGCCTTTCGGTCAACACCAACCGTTTTCGAAAAGTAAGTTATACTGTCTACCTTCCCATAGGAAACAAGTTCCTTTCGGACATCAAATCCTGCTGGGGCCAAATTTTGTGCTCCGGCGGTCGCGCACCATAAAATGGCGCCACATATCATACAAATTAATTTTATCATAGCTGGTTTATTAGTGCTCCAAAGAGCGATTTATGATCGGAACGAATGGGAGGACTCTTACCGATTACCTTCGCTTGCTCGCCGGTGATCTGTCAGAAATTGCGCTAAACCACTATCGGTTAGCGGATGTTTCAATAAGGAAACAATGGTAGACAACGGCCCTGTCATGACGTCTGCACCGATCTTCGCACAGCCTAAAAGGTGTGCGCTGTGTCGTACAGATACTGCAAGGATCTGCGTTTGGAAACCGTAATTATCGTAGATCATCCGAATTTCTTCGATAAGATCAAGACCATTGACCGAGATATCATCGAGTCGACCTATGAATGGGGAAACATAAGTAGCACCGGCTTTGGCAGCCAATAAGGCCTGACCGGCTGAAAAAACCAAGGTGCAATTCGTTTTAATACCATTTTGACTAAAGTATTTTATTGCTTTGATCCCATCCTTGATTATGGGTACTTTGACCACAATCTTGCTGTCCAATGCCGCCAGTGCTTCTCCCTCTCGAATTATTTCTTCATAAGTTGTCGAGATCACCTCTGCACTGACATCCCCATCGGTAATTGCACAGATTGCTTTGTAATGATTACGGACGTTTTCCTCTCCGCTAATACCTTCTTTCGCCATTAGGGATGGATTTGTCGTGACGCCATCTAGTATACCTAAATCTTGGGCTTCCTGGATATGCGCTAAATTGGCTGTATCAATAAAAAATTTCATTCGCTATATTTTAAATGTTGGTCTCATGAGACAGGTTTATGTAGTTGTGTAGATTAAAGCGCTACACCGCAATACCAAAACTAAACAATCAACCAATGTTTCAATGAAACATATAAAAAAAAGAAGGGTAAAAATGTCTAATTCATATTCTTTAAACGCTCCATAGCGCCCTTAATCGCTTTGAACGGACTATTTTTAGTTATTTTTCACCGATTGTATAAACTCCGATGGTGTCATGTGATACTTGCTTTTGAAAACTTTTGTAAAGTAATTTGGATTTGCAAATCCGGTCTCATAAGCGACCTCAGCGATGGTCTTATCGCTTTTTTCCAAAAGTGCGGCTGCACGTTCTAATTTTGCAGAACGTATAAAATCAACCGGCGTCATTCCTGAAAATTCAAGCAGTCGGTTATATAGTGATGCCCTACTAATCGCTAAATGTCCACTTAAACTTTCCACCGAGAGTTGCGGATTGTCCATATTCTCGTACACATAGTTGTGCACGTTCTGTAGAAATTTATCTTTCTCGGAAACGATTTCTAATTCAGGACCTACTATTGACACTTGCTTACTATAGACATCTTTGAAAGCTTGATTAAGTACGAGTAAACTGTGTATTTTGGCAAATAATACGGCATTGTCAAAAGGTTTGGTAATGTAATCAATAGCTCCCGATTCTAGTCCGCATATCAGCCCATTTTCTACTTGCGACGCTGTCAAAAGGATCACGGGTATATGTTTGGTACGTTTATCTTGAGCTAGTTTCTGTGCAAGTTTCATCCCGTTCATAACGGGCATCTGTACGTCGCTGACAATAATATTAGGGTGATGGAAAAGTGCTTTTTGCCAGCCCTCCTTCCCGTTTGCCGCTTCGTAAATAGTGTAATCCCGCCGGAGAGATTCTTTAAGAAAGCATCTAAAATCGTCATCATCTTCGACAATTAAAACACTCGGCTTTTGAGTAGCTTCAGTTATGAAATTCACCTGGTCTGTACCGTTCTCCAACTGCTCGGTAAGTACCTTTTGGTTGGATTGTTCTTTTACACTATCAAGCAAAAGACTAAATTTGAAGGCGCTACCGGATCCTACCGAACTCTGTACTTCGATTTCACCTGCGTACATGTTGACAAAGGTCTTCACAATAGATAACCCGATTCCCGTTCCCTGGTTTAACACCTGGCCTTGCGTTTCGTGCTGGAAGAAGCTTTCAAATATTGCTTGCTGTTCTTTTTCAGGAATCCCAATGCCGGTATCCTTGACTTGGATATACACGCGTACCTGATCACCGACAGTTAGCACCTCAACCAAAGAAACAGAGATATCTCCTCCTTTTGGGGTAAATTTAAAGGCGTTGGAAATTAGGTTGAACAGTATACGTTCGACTTTGTCTTGATCGAAAGTGCAATAAAGCTGTTTTTTTACCGTAAGAAAGGAATAGTCAATCCCCTTACTCATGGCCATATCCTGAAAAGATTGGAACACTTCGTCGATAAAGGCGACAAGGTCTCCTTCTGAATTGTGCAATTTCACTTCATGCTCTTCCATTTTTCGGAAATCCAGAAGCTGATTTACCAAATTTAATAAACGACGTGCATTTCGCTTAATAAGGCTTAGCTCTGTGGATCGCTTATCGGAGCCTTCCATGGATAGAAGATTATCAACAGGACCAACAATCAGCGATATCGGCGTTCGAAACTCATGACTAAGGTTCGTTAAAAATTTAATTTTCATTCGATCCAGCTCGTGTAGAGCTTCGGCGTCCCGTTGTTGTTGTTCAATCTGTTGTTTCGCCTGGATACGCTCTTGTTCCAGTGCGAACCGCTGTTTCAAACGGCGAATGCCTCGGTCACGGATAAAAAGAAGAATCGTGAAAAATAAGAGCACATAAAAAATATATGCATATATGGTACGCCAAAATGGTGGGGCAACGAAAACCTCAATAGACTTTATTTTGTCATTCCAAAGACCATCGTTATTACTTGCCCTTACTTGAAAAACGTATTTCCCGGGGTCAAGATTGGTATAATAAGCGCTTCGTTCCTTTCCCGCTGGAATCCAATCTTTATCAACTCCTTGTAATCTATACTGGTATTGATTCTCTTCGGGCACCGTCAAATTCAATGCGGTAAAAGAGATGGAGAAGTTTTGTTTATACTGAAGACGGACTGATTCCGCTGTCAACAGTGACTGCGTCAGTATACCGTCTTTGGACGGTTGAATAACTTTATTGTCTATTCGAAGATCCGTCAATACCACGTTTGCTCGATTGGCGTTTAATTTCAATTGGCTGGAGTAAAAGTGATTAAATCCATTCTGTCCTCCAAAGAACATTTCCCCGTCGGAAAGGATCAACCCGGAACCTAGCATGAATGCTCCTTCTTGAAGCCCTGCCGAGTGTGTGTAATTTTTAAACACCTTAGCATCAGGATCATAACAACTTAGACCTTTATTAGTACTAAACCATATCCGCCCGGATTGGTCTTCAACGATACTTTGGATTACCCCATTAATCAATCCATCTTTTTCGGAGAAATTCTCAAATTTGTTCTGACCATAACGTAGCAAGCCAACACCGTTTCCATTTGTTCCTACCCATACCCGCTGTTGCGCATCGACGTGAATAGACAACACATAATTACTTGGTAAATTGTTATCTTTTTTATTAAAGAAGGTATTAGTGTGGTTGTTAGCATTAAATACGGAAACGCCCGAACCGTAGGTCGCAATCCACATGTTTCCCTGTTTATCTTCAGCAAAGGCGCGTATAAAATTTCCGGAAGGATTGGGCTTTCCCTGAATATCGCGATTGACGGCAGGATACTTTGCTACCGAATCTCCGTGCTGCAGTATATTGATGCCGGCGCCGTTCGTGCCAATCCAAAGTCTATCGAAGCGATCTGTTTTTAAACAAAATATGTCTGGATTGCTTAATTGATCTGCATGCTTACCTTGGCGATACTGCTTTAATTGATTTTTTTTTAAATCCAGCTGAAACAATCCGTCTTGATAAGTACCGATCCATACGTTCGATTTATCACGCTCCAGGGTCATCACCGTTAAATCAGAAAATTGCTTATTCCCTGCCTTACCGACATATAATGGCACTAGTCTGTCAGTTTCTCGAAAGTAACTGAACACCCCAGCTCCGTCGGTACCAAGGAGTACCCGATCATTACATTCGGCGAAGGATGTGATCATATTTTTCCCAGAGCTGTGATCGCGTAGCACATCCACACTTTTTAAGTTGAATTGACTGAGGTTGGTATCGTACTTACTCAGTCCCCCCTGGAATGTGCCAACCCAGTATATACCAAAATCATCGACGTAGATAGATCGAATTGATTTGTGACTCAAACTACGAATATTCATCGGTTGTGGTAAGAACGTTCGCGTCGTAAAATCCTCTGTATGTATTACATCCAGGCCGTTATCCGTACCTACCCACAAGCCGCCTTTACCATCAACAGCGAGCGCGTAAATCATCCTGCTGCTTCCTGTATTACGGGTCGTTGGATCGACAAACTTCGTAAAGGAGATCGCATTTTTATCTAAATAGCTCAGACCGTCGATCGATCCTACCCAAATACGACCGCGCATATCTTCAACAATCGAAGTAATTTCGACGGTGGTTCCCTTTATGGAGGGTTGGCTCACGAGCTCATATCGTTTAGCTTTTCTTAAATCTTCATTAAAATGGTAGACGCTGCCTTCAGCAGATACCCACATTCCCTCCTGCTGATCTTTATATACATAGCGAGACACTTTTCCCGAAAAAATCTTCTGAACTTCATCGTACTGCTTTGAACAAGGTTCACTCGGATTCTGGACATTAATAACAAAAACAGCACCGTAAGAGCAAACCCATATATTACCGTTTTTGTCCGTTGCAAGCGCAGTAATAGCGGTATTCATCGGCTTACCGCCGGGTGTATGCGTATACGTGTAAATCTGATCTAAGGTTCGGTCGTAATAACTTAATCCTCCTCCGTTTGTGCCGATCCATATACGACCTTTTGAGTCCTCACACAAGGAAGTGATGTGATTTGTCTGTAATCCATGATCGGCATTCGCGTCGTAGCGGTAAGCTTTATAAGACGAGCCGTCAAACCGTGTAAGTCCATCCTCTGTTCCCAGCCAAAGAAAGCCGTAAGTGTCTCTATGAATCGCGTATATCGTATTAGATGTCAAACCATCCTTGGAATAATAGCGCTGAAATGAGACCGGCAATTCTTGCGCAGTGACGGACA
>NZ_JABMCQ010000135.1 GCF_013179575.1 Sphingobacterium shayense
ATTTTTAATGCGCCCTTGTTTCCTGAAACCGTTATTAGTTTTAGACCTGCGTCGTCCATCCGAACGATTATAGCTACTATACCATATACACCTACAGTTGCAGCCAGCGCAACAACGGATACAGTCAATATTTGTATAGATAAATCCCGGTGTAGTACCGTGCCCAGCGCAATAATCACTATTTCTATCGATAGGATAAAGTCGGTTGTGATTGCTGCTTTGATTTTAGCTTTCTCCATGTGGGAGTTCGATTGCTCGTGTTCTTGGATTACTTCTTTGCCTTCTTTCTCCCTGTGAAATAAAAATTCAATTATTTTTTCCACCCCCTCATATGCAAGATAAAGTCCGCCTAAAATCAAAATAAATTTAACAGCAACGGGTACAAAAGCGTTTAACAGCAAAGCTATAGGAACAATTATCACCTTATTTATGAAAGATCCTTTTGTAATCGCCCATAAGACCGGAATTTCTCGAGAAGCGAGAAACCCCGTTGCTTTTTCAGCATTCACAGCTAAGTCATCACCTAATATTCCTGCAGTTTTCTGGGTAGCGATTTTACTCGCAACTGCGACATCGTCCATTAAAGCTGCTATATCATCTAAAATTGCAAAAAAACCTGAGGCCATATGTTATTGAGTTGTTGTAAAGTTCATTATTTGACTAAGGACTTTATGACACTTAACGATAACAGTACAGTTTTCGTTAGAGACTTCGTCCGAGCAAAAATAACTTTTTTTTCCATAGACTCCCTTGTTTTCGAAACATTATTAAATAGGATAAAAACAAATCTGCCACTATAAATCTGTCGGGAAATTATAATTTCGGAAGCGGGCGTCACGTGTAAGCGTAACGCATTTACAATTTAAATTTTCTAATATTCTCTGGAGCGAAAAAGTTGGAAGATGTCTTTGTTGCTGCATCGATAAAATTTTACGCAGAGCTTTTGCTGTATATATAGCGCAAAGCGGTTCCAATCTTCCGTTATGTTCGTACAAATATACTTCTACTTTCCGTGAAAATTTATATTCCTTGATAAGGCGTTCAATTGCCGCTCTATCTATAGAAACCATATCGCATGCCAAAACTAAAAAGTCCTTATCGCATACCGCTTGATGAGCACTCAACAGTCCAACCAAGGGTCCTCCGACGGGGACCGTATCAGGAATAAACACAGTATCTTGCAATACATTTTCATAGTCTGCATATTGCTCTTCACGTAGCGATACCCAGACATCAATGTTATAATTTGCAAGCAATCTCACTTGGCGAACCACCCACGCCACACCCCCTGACGATGTCAACAGACCCTTGTCACTTCCCATCCGTTGACTCCGCCCTCCGCATAATACTAAACCAATCAAACTATCCATTTTTAACTAATTTACAGCATAATTACCCAGTTTAGTAATTAACAAACGACTTTTCGTGGCTCCGCAAAAAGAACAACAATAAGTCGAAGGCAAATCATTAAATAAAACACCGATATCAATTCCTTGAACCGGATCTCCCCAGTCAGGATCATACACGGTCATGCAGCGGGAGCATTGATAAACAAACTTGTCGAATACCGCGTCTATCCCCGTTTGCTGTGGCTCACTTTTTTCTTCTAGTTCTTCACGTTTATTCACATAAAAACACTCACATATCTCAAGAAGTACAGCGCCAAGTGCTTTCGTTGACACTTTATCCTTGAATAGCTTCAATTCCTTGGAATTGGGGTCAAAATCTGTCGTGTGCTCCACGCGATAAAACGGACGATCGCCATCTCGATTAGATTTAGAAATAATGACTGAACCCCAAACGCCAGTCTCAGATCTTACCTTAATACCAAAACATAGTTTATACGTACGAACATCTAACTGATTAAAATATTGCACAAGAGTTTGTTTCATTTCAAGGCTTTCATCACACAGATCACCTAGTTGCCAGTTCAATTCATTGAGCGCATGCCGTAAATTAATCCGGTGTTTATCAAGTAAATTGTCCCACTTGTTACGATCTTCCATAAGAATATCTTTAATAATTAATGATTTCCAGGGTGTAGTATATAACTGGGCAATTCGACTTTGTTGGCACACAACACACATATCCTTCAAAAATGCAACGGTAAACTCCTCGTTCCTTCTGTATACGCCCAACCATAGCTTATCATGATAGGAATTAAACCCCTCATAATATGGAAGTTTGAAAGTAGTGCCCTCAAATGGCGTATCTGGCGCTTGAAACAGGAATCGTTCTGTCTCTGTCGCCTCAGATTCGAGATCCGCACCAATAACTGGGCTATAATCCATTAATTTGTTGTCCAAAAATGCACTTAACGGAGCGATATCGCCCGAGTAAATCAACGATTTCCAGCAATAAAAATTATTGGTTTTAGGAAAGCGGATATATAGATACCAATAATTACTAATATCAGAGGATATAAAATTCAGGTTTCCAGTAAAATACGGAGCAAAAGACTGCGTACTGTCCACTATGTTAATTTTCACCTTTGGAGTAAAATCAAAACCGTCTAGTATATCTTTATAAACCCCCTCACGGAGCCATACCGGTTTGTTAAAAATTCCATCTCCTACGTAAGAGCTTAACACATTGGGTGCATAATCACTGCCCACGAAAATAGGAAGGTCGAGATTTAAAAACACATATTCTAATTCCGTAAGTTCTTCTTGGTCTACCTGAAAAAACATTTGCTGACGTGCGCCAAAACGTACGGTCTGTATACCTAGCTGATCTAGACTTTCAAGCAATGTAAGCAAATCACCGACCGATACAACTCCTCCTACGAGATTGACCGTGACCCATTGAATATCCATATTATCCTTATTCGCCATAAGAAACCCCCGATTTTCTACCATTAGTATTTTCAAAAGCGAGCATTTGATCCAATATCACCTGTACCTCCGGACGACAGGATCCACAACCTTGTGCGGCACCCGTAGATTCAGAAAGTTTTGTTAAATCCTTGCAGCCCGCATGAATAGCCTTTTCTAAATTACCCACGCCTACTTGGCTGCAGGTACAGACCAATCGTCCCATCACTGGATCCCTTTGGTTACCGCTGCGCAAAAGTTGTATCCGTTTTTCACTTAACTCTATTTTGTTTGCAATTAGATTTTTAAACTCCGTGAATTCACTTTTATCGCCAATTAGAATAGTCCCAACTAAGCGATCCTGATAGACAATACATTTTTTATAATAGCGTTTGGCCTTATCTACAAAAACGATCTCTTCGTAATGTTCATTGGGACATTCAGTAATACCGATACTACATAGGTCGAACGTTTGAATTTTTAGTATATTCATGAACAAACTACCTTGGTAACAACGACTGACATCTCCATTATGAAACCGCGCTACAATCTGAGCCTGCTCTTCCGCTGCAGCAGTTATGCCATACAGCATTCCTTGAAACTCAGCAACCTCGCCTATGGCATAGATATTTGGGTCGTTTGTTCGCATGTATTGATCAACCAAAACACCTCGTTTGCACGCCAAGCCGGCTTCCCTAGCGAGCTCTATATTTGGAGTCGTCCCTATTGCAAGTAACACCGCATCACATTGAATCTGCTGCCCGCTTTTCAACTCTACTTGACGTAACTTGCTCCTACCATAATAAAGCTGTACTTCATCGTTATAATACACATTACACCCTTGGTCTATTATCTCCTGATGTAATAGCTGGCTTCCCAACGGATCCAGTTGCCTGTTCAGAAATCGTGATACCCGTTGAACAATACTAATAGCAATCCCAGTTTCCCGAAGAGAAGCCGCCATTTCTAAACCGAGCAAACCACCACCTACTATTACCAAATGCCCTCCTTTCGGTAAATATCGCTTAAGCGCATCGGCATCACCACGTTTTCGCATCGTAAAAATACCAGGTAAATTTGGAACATTTTTAGGCATCGCAGGTCTGCTTCCTGTCGCGAGTATCAATACATCATAATTCGTTCGTACACCACGTGAGTCCCATACCTGTTTACCTTTCCGATCTATTGAAGTTACGCTTACTCCACGAATATGTTCAATATTGAATGCGATTTCCTGTTTATCATCCATTTTAATAAGCTGCTCCCACGACATTTCACCGCCTATATAATGTGGCAACATAACACGATTATAAAAAGGTAAATCCTCATTGCTAAAAACAATAATTTCATCTATTTCATTAAGCGCCCTATATGCCGTTACCAAACCATAGGCACCTGCGCCTGCGCCTATTATTACAACACGTTGTTTCGGTTTTCTATAAGGTTCTAGATGTACGGCACAATATTTAAAATCAGGTTGTTTTGAAATCGGATCTAAAAGATCATTTGTCAAATTATTAGTCCGCAATAAATCTGAACCACGCAGCTTCCCCCAGTGCATAGGTAAAAATACCACTCCTGCTTTAATAGAGGTACTGATCTTCGCTTTTACCCGTACCTGACCCCTACGTGAACGCACATCAATGAGCTGTCCCTCCTGAATTGACATCGCTTCAGCATCTTTGACGTTAATTTCGACAAAAGATTCATTAACATGTTGATTAAGCTTATTTACCTTTCCGGTCTTCGACATCGTATGCCACTGGTCGCGAATACGTCCAGTTGTCAAAATAAAAGGATAATCATCGTTTGTGGATTCACTACGCAATCCCTGTGAGGAACTATGGATAATTGCGCGCTTACTATCCGTATAATATATACCATCCGAGAACAAGCGCTTTGTGCTAGACTTCGTTCTTTTTACAAAAGGCCACTGAATAGTGCCCTGTCGATCAATCTCGCCGTAATCAAGACCGTCGATATCTATATGGGTATTTTTAGTTAGCTTTGCGTGTTCTTTATAAATTTCCTCTGGATTTTTATAATCAAATCCTGAATATCCCATTTTTTGTGCAAACCGACAGATAATTTCAGCATCGGGTAGCGCTTCGCCGGGCGGATCGATCACTTTACGCACATGGCTGATCCTTCGTTCGGAGTTAGTCATAGTACCCTCTTTTTCCGCCCAAGCCGCTGCAGGCAAAATCACATCTGCATATTCTAGCGTTTGTGCTTTATTAGATATCTCTTGCACAACAACGAATTTAGCTTTACTCAACGCCTCTTCGACAAGCCGTGCGTTAGGAAGACTTGTAAGCGGATTAGTACATAATATCCAAATAGCTTTTAAGCGACCATCATGTAATGCATCAAACATTTCTGTTGCAGTCAAACCGGGCTTCTCTGCAATTTTTACACCACCCCAAAATTTCTGTACCTCTTCCCTATGCTTGTCATTCGCGAGATCACGATGTGCAGGTAAAAGATTAGCTAGGCCACCGACCTCTCTCCCTCCCATTGCATTCGGCTGACCGGTTAGAGAAAACGGACCAGCCCCAGCCTTTCCAATCTTTCCAGTGATTAAATTTAAATTTATAAGACTTAAGTTTTTATCTACACCATTTGCACTTTGATTTAGCCCCATGGTCCACATGCTTAAAAACCCTGGTGATTCACCAATATATGTTGCCGCGAGCAGGATTTCTTGGGGATCTACCCCACATATTTCTGCCGAGTCCCAAATACTTATTCTAGATACGACGTCTTTATACTCTTCAAATCCTTTCGTGCGCTCGGTAATAAAACCTAAATCAACGTGCCCGCGTTCTATAAGCACTCGTCCGATAGCATAATTTAATATCATGTCAGTTCCCGGATTAATTTGCAAATGTAAATCCGCTATTGAGCAGCAGTCAGTGACCCTAGGATCAACTATTATAATCTTCACGTGTGGATTTTTTGCTTTATGAGCTTCTACACGCCTCCACAATATCGGGTGGCACCACGCTGGGTTAGCTCCTTCGACGAGAATACAGTCTGAAAGCTCGATATCGTCGTAACATATCGGAACAGAATCTTCCCCTAGGCTCATTTTCATTGCACTTACCGCACTGCTCATACATAGTCGCGAATTAGTATCAATATTGTTGCTACCGATAAAGCCCTTTATAAGTTTATTTACGACATAGTACTCTTCGGTCAGACACTGTCCAGAAGCATAGAAACCTACAGATTCTGGGCCATACTGTTCTATTATCGTCTTAAACGCCGCGACAGTGCGTGTGAGCGCCTCGTCCCACGTTACGCGTTGCTGAGGCA
This sequence comes from Sphingobacterium shayense, assembly GCF_013179575.1. Lineage (GTDB taxonomy): Bacteria > Bacteroidota > Bacteroidia > Sphingobacteriales > Sphingobacteriaceae > Sphingobacterium > Sphingobacterium shayense. The sequence continues at coordinate 6,132 of NZ_JABMCQ010000135.1, forward strand.
TGTGTTTATTATAACGAACCATCGGATACAATAAGCGATCGCTTTTATCATTCACTGTGTATTGGAGGTTTAGACCTTTACTGCACAACTTTCCTTGATTTACCGGATGATTCGCATCAGGAACTACCGTTACCATTTCACTCGTCTCACGAGTAATTTGTACGCCGCAGCCTACCCCGCAATAACAGCACGTACTTCCGTATGTATTTTTGGAAACATAACTCATTATACAGCTGTTTTATTATATTCAACGGTTACACTGTTGTATCTCTCGACAGGTACGGGAGATCGTCGAAATCTAGTGAATAGAATTATACACCCCACAACTACTACTCCAACACCGATATACCAAAATGCATCGGCATAGCTAAGCGTTTCGGCTTTGAACAAGAAGCCTACAAGCATCGCACCAATATTACCGCCGGCACCTACTATACCACTGACACTGCCTATATTATCACGATTTATAAATGGCACAATCCCATAAGTACACCCATTAGCCATTTTGAGAAAAAGGGCGAAAATAACCATAGTTACAATCGCGAGTACAAGCGTGTTCGCTAATGCGAAAAAAACTATTGCTACTCCTTCTAACATTAACAAAAGCCCTAGAACTATCCCCTTTCCTTTTATACCGAAATACTGTCCTACTTTATCGCTCACCACACCTCCTAGCGCTCTAGCAAAAAGATTCATTCCTCCAAATACGCTAGCCATAACTCCCGCTAATAATAAACTCGTCCCATAACGGTCTACGAAAAATGTCGCGGCCACATTGTCAACCGTAATTTCAATTCCAAAACAAGCAGCATAAGCCAACGTTAATGCCCAGACACGATAATCTTTTAACGCACTAATAAAAGACCCTTTACTTTTTGGGGTTCGATGACCTTTTACGTTCGACTGGTTAAAATTACCTGCAGGGGTATCTTGGGTATAACGATAATATAAAAAAGCCATAGCTAATAGCATTATTCCGGGGACAATCATCGCTAGTCGCCAAGAATCTTCTTCACTCACCAGCCCCAAAGCTGCAAAACCCATTGCAATTAAAGGCATTACGAGATTTGTTATCCCGCCACCGAGATTCCCCCATCCTCCAGTCACTGCATTTGCAGTACCAATAATATTAGGTGCAAACATTAATGAGGTATGAAATTGTGTAATAACAAAGGAAGCTCCTATAATACCAATGAAGAATCTAAATAACAAAAGTGATTCATAACTGTTGCTAAGACCAATAAGCATGACGGGCAACGATCCTACGATCAACAAGCCAGTATAGGTTAATCGTGGTCCCCAAACATCACATAACTTCCCTACGATAAGTCTAGCGAATATTGTTGCCGAAACCGAAGCTATAATAATATTCCCAACTTCGCTTTTGGAAAGATTTAATTGTTCACGGATCAAAGGCATTAGCGGAGCTGTACCGAACCAACCAAAAAAACAGAAAAAGAACGTAATCCATGTCAAATGAAATGTACGCATCTGTATCCCTTTGGTTGAAAATATTCGGAGCTTGTTTAATGGATATTGAGTGTGCATAATAATATGTTAAGTTGATTAAAATGGTATGTAAGAAATTAGTTGCCCTGGGTGTAATTCATGCAACTCTTTGGGGTGCCAACCAAAACCTATAGCACCAAGCGCTGCTGTGATATCGCCAGACCCATTAGAGGGTAGCTCTTCTAATTCAGATCCATTAGAATTGAACTGAACTGGAAAAAATTCATCAAGACCGCTCTTATTTTTCCGAAAGAAGTTAATACTCGCCTTTAAAGCACGTTGCTCTCGCAATCCGCAACATGCTATTAAATAGTGTTCCACAAATAAAATAAAGGTGAGCATACAGGAAAGGGGATTCCCGGGAAGAGCGAAAACAAACGTTCCATTTTTGGAGCGCCCAACTGTCACCGGTTTGCCGGGACGGATAGCGACTCGCGAAAATAGAATCTCAACGTCAAGATCTTGAAGCACCTCTAATACGAAGTCAGCTTCGCCAACCGAAATCCCCCCATTAATCAATACAAGTTTCTGCTTCAGAGCGATTTCCAATGTAGCGCGCAACGACTCCTTATCATCATGAGTGTGAGCATTAAACTCCGGTAAAATACCCCACTTTTTTAACATTGATTGTAATAGATAGCCGTTACTGTTACGTATTTGAAAGACCGTCGCTCTTTGTTCAATCTGGACAACCTCGGAACCGGTGGTGACAACAGCTGTAGTTGGCATTTGTATGACAGAAACCTTCGATTTCCCGAACGCAGCCAGAACTGCTATTAAGGGGGGATTACAACGCGTCCCGGCGGAGATGATAAGGTCTCCCTTCAAACAATCCTCTCCTTTTTTGGCAATATTTTGAAAACATTTAATCTCGCTGGAAATTATGTCGACAAGATCTCCGCGGTATTGGATATCTTCTTTTCGAACAATAACATCAGCCCCCCTGGGGCAAGCCGCTCCCGTCATTATGATAAAACATTCGCCGGATCCGATTTCATCTTCAACAATATCGCCCGCATAAATCGTTTTCCGCACACGGAACTGACGCATTCCTAGCTCCCAATCTCGATAACGTATAGCAACACCATCCATCGCTACTCGGTGAAACGGAGGATAATCCCTATCCGCCGCGATATCCTCTGCAAGGATATGTCTATCTAGCGTATCAATAGGACACATTGCACGGGTAAAAGGCGCTGCGTTTGTGTTAATTATTTTTAATGTTTGCTGCAAACTGTTCATTTTATGAATTTGTTGCTAAAAGCATTTTTTGAGCGTAAAATAAATCAGGTAAGATTGCATTTAGAGATTGCTTTACGCCCTGGGTGCTCCCGGGTAACGTTACAATAAATGATTTCCCAATCGTACCGGCCAGTGTTCTACTAAACATTGCCTTAGGGCTGTTCAGCTGCCCCTGGGCGTACATTAGTTGAGTGACACCGTCTACTTTTTTATCTATTAGGGGACTAACAGCATCTATGATTATATCCTGACTACCTAGCCCTGTGCCTCCACATGTAAAGATGAATGTTATGTCTCGTTCCACCCAATTGCGCACTTGCAACCGAATACATTCGATATCACACGTAGATACCACGTGATCAACAACAGTAACATTGTTTTCTTTAAGCAATTGCTCTATAATAAACCCGCTTTTGTTCTGACGATGCTCTGTGGCGATGCTATCAGAACAAACCAAAATTGCGCATTTCACGTTACAAGGTATATACTCAGATGCCCCTCTCTCTTCGTTGTGAAGTTTTACCGAACCTAGTTCCAGGTTCTGCTCTTGTTCATATAACTGCTCATACAGTTGCAACCCCGTAGCAGCGGCTGCAGATAAACACTCCATATCAACCGGCGCGCGTCCAATTGAACTAGCGACTGCATAAATTAATATCCCAGCTTCAAAGGAGCTATAATTCTCAAAATAGATTTTGTCTGTATCTGGGTAGATATAGCTGAACGTGATATCCAAAGAATCTATCGATAGCACATGCCTTCGAGCAAATACCTGTGGAGTTAATTTTGCCCCAATATATCCAGCAGATCTTGCGAGAGAAAACAGAATTTCGGAATTAGCTTTGTTAATTTTCAGTAGGTCAATACATTGTTGACTGCTGTAAACAACCGAAGTGGCTGAACTTTTTCGTCGTGTAAGGGTATAATCGCTAATGTCAAACATATTATTCATTTTTTGAGTTTAGATAACATCTCGAGCGGGTTGATCAGCATATTGGACTTCCTGTTGTAAATGAACGACATCACCAATAACGATTATAGCGGGATTTCCTAGGTCGTGAACTTTACTAGCTTTGACCAAATCACCAACTCGACAGAAAGCTTTCTTTTGACTTATCAGAGAAGCAGACTGAATAATTGCGGCCGGTGTGTCCGCTTTTCCTTGCATTACATAGATACGAGCAATTTCAGAAAGCTTTTTCATCCCCATGTAAATCACCACAGTCGAATTACTTTGCGCGGCTAAATTTAAATCCGTAACAAACTTATCATCTTGCCTTGTGGCGGTTAATGCCCATACACCATTACTAACTCCTCGGTGAGTCAATGGTATATTATTCAAACCTGCTCCCTGCATTGCACTGATTCCCGGAATATATTGAATGGCTATGGATAGCTTTTTTGCGTGTAGCCACTCTTCAAAACCCCGACCGAAAAGATACGGGTCGCCACCTTTTAATCTAACTACACGCCGATAACGACTACAGAAGTACGATATAAGTTTATGAATTTCATCTTGCGCTGTATATTTACCGTACGGAACCTTGCCTACATACAGCTTTATACAGTTTTTTGGAGCCAATTCAAGTATCTTCTCATCAATTAAGTTATCAAACAAGATAACTTGCGCAGATTTTATTGTTTTATAAGCTTTTATAGTTAATAAATCTGGATCTCCTGGACCATATCCAACTAAAAACAACGTATTCATGATTTTTTATATGAAAAATTAAAATAAAACAATTAATTAAAATCAAATTTATCAAAAAAATATGACACACCTTTAGTTTTTTACAATAAAAACAAAATAATAATGGAGATATTGAAGTAAAATTTAATTTTTATTGATTTTATTTAAAATAAATACATATTTTTACAAAAAAAGATAGAAAAATATGCATTTTAGTATAAAAACTCTGTTATGAAAAACAAAAAGATAGTTATTATAGGAAATGGAATGGTCGGGAACAAATTCTGTGAAAAAATCAAGCAAAAAGAACCGGAATTTGACATAATCGTATTCAATGAAGAGCCGTTCCGCGCCTATGACCGCGTGCATCTGACGGATTACTTTAAAAATAAGACACTTGATGAGCTTTATATATCGGAAACCGACTGGTATATAAACAACAACATAGAATTACACCTGAACGATCCTATCCAAAGCATCAATGTAACATCAAAAACAGTTATATCATTAAAAGGAATTGTTATTCACTACGACTATCTTATTTTTGCCACCGGATCTGCAGCATTTGTCCCAACTATTCCAGGAACGGATAAACAAGGCGTTTTTTTATACCGAACAATTGAGGATCTAGACCTTATAAAATCCTATGCCAAGAACGCAAAAAAAGGCACAGTGATGGGCGGTGGACTACTCGGACTCGAAGCAGCAAAAGCACTCCTAGATTTAGGCATCCAAGAGTCATCGGTTATTGAGTTTGCACCACGCCTAATGCCTAGGCAAATCGATGATCGCGCAAGCCACCTATTACAGGCCAAACTAAAACAACTTGGCGTAACCTGTTTACTCCAAAAAGCAACATCACGACTTCTTGGAGAAGAAAAAATAACCGGTGTCGAATTCGCCGATAACAGCAAAATTGAAACAGATTTGCTCATCATCTCAGCGGGGATACGCCCAAGGGATGAGTTAGCGAAGAAAATCGGCTTAGAGATTGGTCCACGAGGAGGGATACTCGTAAATAATCAAATGCAAACCTCCGACCCTTCTATATATGCAATTGGCGAATGTGCATTACATAACGAAATGATTTATGGACTGATCGCTCCAGGATACGAAATGGCCGAGGTGGCCGCCTTACACATCGTCGGGGAATCGAAAACGTTCACCGGATTCGACATGAGTACAAAACTTAAGTTAATGGGCGTTGATGTAGCGAGCTTTGGCGATCCATTTATTGAAGAGCCACACGCCCACACTTTAGTTATTGAAGACAAAAACAAAGGGATTTATAAGAGATTAAACATTAGCACCTGCGGGCAACAACTACTTGGAGGGATTTTAGTTGGCGACGCCTCAGATTATAACATATTATTACAAACATCAGCGAATAAACTCCCGCTACCGGAACATCCAGAAATATTGCTTTACGGACCAACCTCTGAGAACAAATCAAGCCTTAACGGAATAGATGCACTTCCAAATGACGCGCTAATTTGTAGTTGCGAAGGAATCACAAAAGCAAAAATAACCGAGGCTGTCACCAACCATGGTTGTGAAAACACGGAAGCGGTTAAAAGATGTACAAAGGCAGGTTCTGGCTGTGGAGGATGTGTACCAATGATTAAAGACCTAGTCAACAACACACTAAAATCTCAAGGAAAATACATTAGAAACACAATCTGCGAGCATTTTAACCTTAGCCGACAAGAACTATACGACCTAGTTAAGATTCATGAGCTAAAAAACTTCGACACCACAATTGACGCCTTAGGCACCGGCGACGGTTGTGAAATTTGCAAACCTATTGTTTCTTCC
>NZ_JABMCQ010000136.1 GCF_013179575.1 Sphingobacterium shayense
GAAGCAGAAATCTTGACGTTAGATCGCGACGATCGTAAAATGAGCTTGGGTATCAAACAATTGACTCCTGACCCTTGGAAAAACATCACAGAACGTTACCCTGTAGGATCGAAACAATCTGCAGTTGTTAAAAACATGACTAATTTCGGCGTATTCGTAGAATTAGAAGATGGTATCGATGGTTTAATTCACATTTCAGATCTTTCATGGTCTAAAAAAATCAACCACCCTAACGAATTCACTAAAGTTGGTGAAAGATTAGAAGTAGTTGTTTTAGAACTAGATGAAGAAAACCGTAAATTATCATTAGGTCATAAGCAACTTGAAGAAAATCCTTGGGATACTTTCGAAACTATCTTCACTGAAGGTTCAGTTCACGAAGGTACAGTAATCAAAGTTGGTGACAAAGGCGATATCGTAGCTTTACAATATGGTGTTGAAGGATTCTGTCCTAACAAACATTCTGTTAAAGAAGATGGTACTGCGTTGAAAGTTGATGAAGTGAACGAGTTCAAAATCATCGAATTCAACAAAGAAAACAAACGTTTAGTAATATCACACTCACGCATTTGGGAAGACCAGAAAGCTGAAGCACGTATTGAAGAATTCAATGCTCGTAAAAAAGAAGCAAAAGCTGCTAACTCCGCTGTGAAAAAAGTAAAAGACTCTGTTGAGAAATCTACTTTAGGTGATTTAGATGTACTTGCTCAATTAAAAGAGCAAATGGAAGGTGATGAAAAGAAATCTAAATAAATAGATCTCTCTAAATACTTCAAAATCCCCGGTTGAAAAGCCGGGGATTTTTTTTTGATTATAAACTGACTTTTTGATTACAGTAGTTAATTAATAAATTTTTAACCTTGTAAGAATTATTAATTAACTACTAAAATGAATGACGATCGACGCGTAACACTTCTATTATTAATTGCTGCTATACTATTTTTTTCGGCCTGCAAGAGAAACTTTCAATATTCAGTGCTTGAAGTGAAACCGCTAGCTAGAAATATGAACCAGAAAGCTATCGAACAAATTCAAGAGTTAACCCCAACCGACACCTTTTCGTTCCTATTCATATCGGACACGCAAATTGCTTATGATGAACTAGAAGAATTTGTCGAATTCGCTAATAGGAAATACTCCCTAGACAGCGTTGCATTTGTCCTACATGGAGGAGATTTTTCAGACTACGGAGCTAACTTCGAATACAACCTATATTACGATGATATACGAAAATTAAAGTTCCCAATTGTTGGTGTAATCGGAAACCACGACATGTTAGGAAATGGCCGTGAAGTATATCGCCGCTATTTCGGTCATGAAAATTTTTCATTCAACTTCGGATCGACGAAGTTCATTGCGTTTAACAGCAACTCTAGAGAAGTATCGTTTGACGGAACAGTTCCCAACCTTGATTGGATAAAATCGGAACAGGCTGTCAATAACGAGGTGAAAAATATAATTTATCTCTCACATGTCCCTCCTTATTCTCCAGATTTTGATCCAGACAAACTGGAAGCATATACCGCACTTTTGGCACATAACTCAAAGTCTCTTCTCTCTCTACATGGCCATACACATACCTATCGATTTGATCAACCTTTTAATGATGGAGTAGATTACTTAGTAGCACCATCTTTAATCTCTAGGTCCTTTATTTTGGTACATGTTAAAGGAAATACAATACAACAGCACCTCATCAACTATTAATGAAAAACTGTCACACTTTCACCGCATTACTACTGTTTTGCTTCCTCATCACAAACCTACAAGCACAACAAAAGGACACAAGTTCTTTTTTTTATAAGATTATGCCCAGTACTATAAAAATTCAGTATGCGGGAAATATCGGTATGTTTTCCGCAGGAATAGGATTTCAGACGAAAAGCAAACGATGGAAAGCGGATTTATTTTACGGCATTGTTCCATCGAAATATGCTGATGATCCTATCCAATCGATAACACTCAAAGGAAAATACGCGACGTTATATCGCAACTATAAAATGACCAAAACAGAGGTTAACTGGCTTAATATTGGTATGCTCTATAATTACTCGTTTGGTGACAACTATTTTTTGGGGCTGCCAGATTACTACGACGAGGGCTACTACTACTTCCCTACGGCGCTAAATGTCTCCGTATTTGTGGGAAGTGAGGTCCGCGTGAATAAATGGGGATTCTATTACGAAATAGGTGCTACCGATAAACGAGTGATCAATTATGTCAAAAACATCCGCTCTGTTGACTTCAGTGAGATATGGAACCTAGGAATCGGCATAGTTTACCACCTTAAATATCGAGATTAACCCAATCACTTTAAATGAGTTTCAGGAAGTGGAACATACCCCTCATCATTAGGAACTCTAGGAAATTGATGATTTCGCCAGAGTTCTTTCGCTCCCTCTATTGTTTGTTTATCCGTAGCAACAAAATTCCAAAAAATAAAACGTTCTTCCACAAAGGCCTCTCCTCCAAATATATATACAGTCGTACCAGCTTTCATGGAAAATGAGCATAAGTGAGCATCCTTAGTTATCAAGATTTGCTTTGATCCATAAGTATGTCCCAGGTTCTTTATTTCTCCATCGAGGATGTATAAACCGCTTTCACCAAAGAGTTGGTCACCGATGTCTATCGTAACATCCTTGGCAGCTGTAATTTCAAGCATATACAAAGGAGAATAAACAGGAACTTTTGACCGTTTCCCAAATGCTTCGCCTGCGATCAACTTGTAAGAAACATCTCCATCGGACCATGCCGGAATATCCGGAGCATCGACGTGATAAAATTCGGGTTCCATGAATTCGAGCTCTTTCGGTAATGCTACCCATATCTGTAGTCCGTGGAGGAACTTATCACGTGTTCTTAGATACTCCGGTGTACGTTCCGAATGCGTCACGCCTCTGCCCGCCGTCATCCAGTTTACCGCCCCAGGATGGATCTCTATTTCGTTACCCATACTGTCTCTATGCGTTATCGCTCCGTCGAAGAGGTAGGTAAGCGTAGAAAGACCAATATGTGGATGGGGTGCCACATCTAAATTTTGATAATCAGCCAAACAGGCAGGCCCCATGTGATCAATAAAAACAAATGGGCCAATAGTACGCTTTTGGCGAAATGGAAGCAGGCGTCCGACCAAAAAGTTTCCAATATCAGCCGCTTTTTCTTCTTGAATAAAATCAATATTTGACATAATCTCGCTCTTTTCTAAATCCGAATATAACAAAAAAGTCTAACCAACTCGGCTAGACTCTTCTTCTATAATTTCAAAAATTCATTATACGTCAATTTTTGCATATCGAGCATTTCGTTCAATAAATTCCCTACGTGGAGCAACTTCATCACCCATTAGCATCGAGAATATACGATCGCATTCTGCTGCATTTTCAATGGTAACTTGACGAAGAGTGCGGAAATCAGGATCCATGGTAGTTTGCCACAACTGTTCTGCATTCATCTCTCCAAGACCTTTATATCGTTGAATACTGACAGAATCTTCTTTCCCGCTCCCCTTAAGCCGTTGAATGGCTGCTAGGCGTTGATCTTCGTTCCAAGCATACTCAGATTCCCTACCCTTCTTCACTTGATACAATGGAGGAGTAGCGATATAAACATATCCTTTTTCAATCAATTCTTTCATATAACGGAAATAGAAAGTCAATATAAGGGTAGCAATATGCGAACCGTCGACATCGGCATCCGTCATAATGATAATCTTATGATAGCGTAGCTTTTCAATATTAAGTGCTTTAGAATCCTCGGCAGTACCGACGCTGACCCCGAGAGCCGTAAACATATTTTTTATCTCTTCGTTTTCATAAATCTTATGCTCCATCGCCTTTTCGACATTTAGAATCTTACCACGAAGCGGCATGATAGCTTGAAACCGACGATTTCGACCCTGCTTAGCCGTACCTCCCGCGGAATCACCCTCAACAAAGAAAATCTCGCATTTATGAGGATCATTATCTGAACAGTCAGCCAATTTACCCGGCAAACCAGAACCACCCATCACTGTTTTTCGTTGCACTAATTCACGTGCTTTACGCGCCGCCGCTCTAGCTTGTGCTGCGATCACTACTTTTTGGACAATTGTTTTTGCTTCTCTAGGATTCTCTTCTAAGTATGCACTCAGAATCTCCCCCACAGCGATATCAACTGCTCCCATAACCTCGTTATTTCCGAGTTTTGTTTTAGTCTGTCCCTCAAATTGGGGTTCTGCAACTTTGACTGATATTACAGCGGTTAATCCTTCACGGAAGTCATCGCCCGTGACATCGACTTTAAGATTTTTAAGCAGTCCTGATTTATCAGCATAACCTTTAAGTGTACGCGTTAATCCTCTACGAAAACCTGCTACATGTGTACCACCCTCAATCGTATTGATATTGTTTACATAAGAGTGAACGTTCTCGGAGTAAGTATCATTATATTGAAGCGCCAGTTCTACTGGAATACCTTGTTTGATTCCTTCTACATATATTGGTTCGGGAATTAGTGATTGACGTGTCCCGTCTAAAAATTTAACAAACTCTTGCAGTCCGCCTTCCGAGAAAAATACATCTTGTTTAAATGTGCCGTCTTCATTTCGCTCGCGTTCATCAATTAAAATTAAACGCACGCCCTTATTTAAAAAGGCCAACTCACGAAGTCTGTTTGCTAAGGTATCGTAATTATAAACCGTAGTCATCGTAAAAATTTCAGGATCCGGACTAAAAGTAACCGTCGTACCTGTTATCTCACTTTCTCCAATCTCCTTAACCTCATATTGAGGTTTACCCTTTTTATACTCCTGCTGAAAAATCTTCCCCTCACGATGTACCACTGCTGACAAATGAGATGAAAGCGCATTCACACACGAAACACCAACACCGTGTAATCCACCAGACACTTTATACGTGTCCTTATCAAACTTACCACCAGCATGCAGTACGGTCATAACAAGTTCAAGTGCAGACTTATTTTCTTTCTTGTTGATACCTGTAGGAATTCCACGTCCGTCATCAGTAACCGAAATTGAGTTATCTGCGTGTATAACCGTCTTAATATCATTACAATATCCAGCAACTGCCTCATCAATGGAGTTATCAACAACCTCATATACCAAGTGATGCAAACCTTTAACACCGGTATCCCCGATGTACATGGAAGGCCTCTTACGCACAGCTTCTAACCCCTCTAAAACTTGGATATTATCAGCCGAGTACGTTGACATATTCTTCTTTTCTTCGCTCATGAAATTTAATTAAAATGAGTATTGTTTAACATTCAAAAATACGAATTTTTCCCCTGAAAATCAAATATAATCTCGAGAGACACTCTTTAAAAATCATAGAAATCTGCGAAGGGTTATTGTAGAACGGAACCTAAATATTTACGTCTAATAAGGAACAAATAAACAACTATATACCAATACATTATATATTATTCTGATTGTAATAAGCGGCAACCCATCGACTAGGTTAATGATCGAAAAATATACGTCGAAAGAAAACAACCTTAAACCCACTGATATCTAAATCCTACAAGGAAGAGAAAATTGTATATAGCGACCTCACTCGTTATCGCCTAGGGCATCAAGAATTTACCATTTCCTTTGGGTGAACTTATCTTATATTAGCACATACTTAGTTTTAGAAACAGTTAAGCTTTGAGCACAGAATCCAGAGAGCTTTAGATGTGATTGTAGTTTAAAAGAAAATTTCCTTAAACATTAAAATATAATTTATTTATATTAGGTTTGCTTTTTGAATCAGAAATTAGAAAAAATAAAAGGATGAATAAACTATTCACAACATTAACGAAAGTTACACTTGGATTGACCGTTGTTATCGCTGCGGCTTCATGTAATCAAAACCAAACTCCAGGCGGAAGTAAATCGACAGACTCAACTTCAACAGTATCTGGAACTGCGGCAGACGACAAAATTGCTTATATCAATTCTGACACATTATCAGAGAAATACGAATATTTTAAAGATATTAGAACCAAACTTGAAGCCAAAGTAAAGAAAGCACAAGGTGATTTACAATCGAAAGGCCAAGCCTTCCAAAGAGAAGTTGCAGATTATCAACAAAAAGCTGCATCTATGAGTGCTTCTGAACGTCAGGCTACAGAAGAAAAACTAGCGCGTAAACAAGATGAACTAGGTCGTTTAGATCAAAATGCGTCCGCTTCGATCGCGCAGGATGAATCAACCGAATTCAATAATGTATATAATACAATTACAGAGTACCTAAAGAAACATGCCCAAGAAAAAGGCTATAAACTAGTGTTAACTTATTCAAAGTCAAATCCTACTGTTTTATATGCCGATTCAAAATTGGAAATCACAAATGACGTTATCGAAGCGTTAAATAAAGAATATAAAGAGAAAAAGGATAAAGAGAAAAAATAAAGTCATCTCTCACTTCTACAAAGCGGTTTTCTACGTAATTACAGAAAGCCGCTTTTTTTATGCTAATTCTATATAATCTATTTGGATTTTATCGTATCGATTAATACCTTGTTTAATAAATAGACGGCTCAAATTATGGTTAGAAAAATTTTAGAACTTTCCACCTCAGGATTTGAATGGATAGACATCCTAGAGCCTACGAAGGCGGATTTTATAGAACTAAAAGAGAAATATCGACTTCATGACGCCTCTATAAACGATTGTTTACAGATAGGTCAGCTTCCTAAAATCGAAGAGTTTGATGAGTACCATTTCTTAATTATCCGATCCATCCCTTCTGATTTAGACAGTTTCTCTGATACGTTAACTGAGATTTCGGACCGAGTTTCATTATTTTTTGGCGAAAAATTTGTCATTACCGTCCACAGGAACAAGATAGATTACATTGAAAAGCTGACCACAAATTTCCCAATAAAAAAATTAAGCTCCAGCAAACACTTAATTAACCATATAGCTTCCGAAGCATTAAAAACATTTGAAAACCTTCTTATAAACAAGCTAACACCTCGACTCGACAATTACGAAGAAATGGTGTTTCTTCATAAACGAAGAAAGGGCTTCTTACAACAACTTTATTATATCAAACGCCAGATTGATTTAATTAGAATTATCCTTACACTTTATCGAGACATCGTTGACTTTTTCCATGTGTCAGCTTTTCAAAACATTTACACACAAGATTTAAAAGACGCATACAATAGGTGCTCAACGCTTTATCGGAATACCGCTGAAAATACAGCACAATTACTTTCCATTTACTTCAATATCGAATCAAACCATACCAATGATATTATGCGCACGTTAACCATAATATCGGTATTTTTTATGCCTCTTACCTTTATAGTTGGAGTCTATGGGATGAATTTTAAGAATATGCCGGAATTAGAATGGTATTACGGGTACCCCGCTGTAATGATTATGATGGCATTTTTAGCCATTTTAATATACTACTGGTTCAGAAGACGCAAGTGGTTATAATCATCGTGATTTCGGCATCGTAGGTATAAAATCTTTTAGATAAAAAGGCTCAAAGTAAATGAGATCTTCGAAACTTTTACTACAAAATTTAGCATAGGCTAGCTGACTCATGTGGCCCGCCGAATTCGAGAATGACATTGCAATAGTCACATTCTTTACAGAGGTAAACATATCGGCAAACTTATCGGCACCATTTCCAAACAAAATAAAATTGTCGATTGTATGTGCAAAAAAATCCGAATCTATAATTGACGCCTCAGTATCCTTGGTTTTCGCCAACCCAACCATGTTATACTGAGCTGTATAAACCTCCATTCTACGGGCGTCGATCATAGGTACAAGGCTGTATCCATCTTTAGCAGTTTGTAACATTGAAAAACCATGAACCATGCTATCTAATGTATTAATAGCTAACAGAGGTAAATTTAATCCGTAACAAAGTCCCTTCGCTGTCGAGACTCCAATTCTAAGCCCTGTGTAGGATCCCGGCCCCATGCTTATTGCAATCGCATCAAGCTGCTGCATCGATATCTCCGCATTCCTTAATACTTCTTCGACAAAAATTGTTAGCTGACTTGCGTGGATATTCATTTGTGCAGCCTCAACAATCGCAATGGTTTCCCCAGATTTGCTGACTGCTACGGAGCAAATCGGAGTAGCTGTCTCAATTTGTAAAATAAAAATATCTTTCATATTTCATCACTAAGGAACAGGGTCGTGCCCATGCCCTCCCCATGGATTACAGCGAAGAATACGCCGAATTGCTAAATACCCGCCTTTAAAAGGACCATGTTTCAAGATAGCTTCCTTACCGTACTGAGAACACGTTGGAGAGTATCGACAATTTGCGCCAAGTAAAGGGGATATAAATATTTGATAGAACCGAATAACTAAAATAAATAACACCTGTAAAGGGTATTTAATCAGTTTCCCCCAAATATAGTTTGCGACTTTCATCTTTCAATCGTTCTAATACTACCGCCATACGAGGATGTAAGTCTGCCGACGTGGGCATATCACGCCCTTTGCCTACGTATTGAAATGCGACAAGTAAATGTAGTGAATGTTCTTCAAGAAACTCAACCAGCATAAATTTCTGCAATCGAAACGCCTCCCGCATTCGCCGCTTAATATAATTTCGATCGACAGCCTTTTTAAACCTCCGCTTAGATACAGATATGACGGATTGTATAGACGCACTACCATCAACAGGTTCAAAAGATTTAAGGACCACCCTATAGGGGTATACAACAAAAGAAGAACCATCATGAAAAAGACTATCAATAAGCCTTCTACTACATAATCGTTCTTCTTTCTTAAATGTATAGTTCATGATGACCTAATGTCGGCGCACAAGCCTTCAGCAGTCACCGATTAATACAAATATTAACCTTTATGACGGTATTCGTCAGAAACGCTTAAGCGTTTTCTACCTTTAGCTCTGCGAGAAGCCAATACTCTTCTACCATTAGCAGAACTCATACGCTCTCTGAATCCGTGCTTATTTCTTCTTTTTCTTTGCGAAGGCTGAAATGTTCTTTTCATGACGCTATATTATGCTTGTTTTATATATTTTAAATCAACTTGTTCCCTCCAAGGGGAATGCAAAAGTAAGGTAAATTTAGAAAATAAGCAAACAATCTTTTACTTTTTATTACGTTATATGTTCTCCTATATCGGTGGAAGGCAAAGCCGTCGAATAGACGATAGCTTTGCCTGAGCCCTATCCCTCTAGATCTCTTATTTATTACGCAATAAATCTCTAATCTCAGTTAATAGCACTTCTTCCTTAGTAGGTCCCGCAGGCTCTTCAACGGCAGCAACTTCCTCCTTTTTCAAAGAGTTCATACCCTTTATAACCGCAAAAATGCACATCGCAACAATTAAAAACTGAATGATCACATTAACAAAGTTACCGTAGTTTATAGACACCTCAGCAACTCCCGCTGCTTCGTTAGCCTCTTTAAGAACATACTTTAAACTTCCAAAATCGATACCGCCCGTTATATATCCAATAGGAGGCATGATAATATCATCTACTAACGAGGTTACTATTTTCCCGAAAGCTCCTCCAATAACCACACCGACTGCAAGATCGACCACGCTACCGCGCATCGCAAACTCTTTAAATTCTTTTAATAATCCCATAAATAAATCTGTTAATATATTTGACAAACAAAAATGTTTAATAAATATACAAAATTCAAGTATATTTATCCTAAGCTAAGTATATTAACCATTATTTATATTTAGGTGTACTATTCGAAGCGTTCCTTTAATTCTTCCCAAATTTTAAAAAATGCGTTTTTACAAATCAATATACCTCGGGAAGGCACGAAGAAGACTTGCAGAGAAGACGATAAAATTTATCTAATATTTTCCATTAATAATCACTATTTTTAAAGTGCGGAGATCAAAAAAACGATGAATAAATAAGACTGAACCTATGTAAACAAAACATCTACACTTACTACAACGGATTAAAATCGAAAACGGGGTAAATAATAGCAATAGCCTCAAAAAGATCGATGATAGCAAAAAGGATTAAAATTCGTTCTATAATTTTTTTTAAACAGGAAGTAGCGATACGCAGGCGCATTCCTCACGCAAAACCTAACCAATGAGCGTGTTTCCTGCCTCAAATCTATGAAAAACATTCTTATCGCAGACGATCACAGCATCGTAAGACTCGGTGCATCTGTTATTATCAAAGAAACCCTTCCAACAGCTGCAATTTTACAGGCACAAACCTACGATGAGGTATACGCAACATTAAACAATTCTCCTATAGACATATTATTGCTTGACATCAACATGCCTGGCGGAAACAATATAAAAGTCATCAAAAAAATACTTTCCATCCAGCCAAAAATAAAAATCCTCGTGTTTTCTTCTTATGAAGAGAGCTTATATGCGCTTCGTTATATTAGCGCTGGTGCAGCTGGCTACTTAAATAAAAATACTGCCATGTCTGAACTCAAAAATGCCATACAAAGCATCGAATCGCGCGGGAAATACATGTCAGATACCGTTAACGAGCTCTACGTCCAAAAACTGACTAGTAGCAAGGCTGATTTTAATGAGAGCAATCCGCTGCATCAGTTGTCAAATCGAGAAATGGACGTTGCTAAGCACCTTATCAAAGGACTCGGAATTCTGGAAGTAGCCAGCTTAATGGATTTAAGCTCTTCAACAGTTAGCACTTATAAAAGTAGAATATTTGAAAAGCTAAATGCAAATA
This sequence comes from Sphingobacterium shayense, assembly GCF_013179575.1. Classification (GTDB taxonomy): domain Bacteria; phylum Bacteroidota; class Bacteroidia; order Sphingobacteriales; family Sphingobacteriaceae; genus Sphingobacterium; species Sphingobacterium shayense. Next base: position 10,674 of record NZ_JABMCQ010000136.1, read on the forward strand.
ATATCCCTGAGTTAATAGAAATATATAAATTGCATAGTGAAGACTAAAAGAATCTCTTTATAACGATTAACAGTAAATAAGGCTTGAGAATATTACATATTAATTCCCGAGCCTTATTTAATAAAAATAATTACAACTTATCAATTGTAACCTCAGGCACGTCATGCACATTCGGGAATTGAAGAGTCTTGTGATTAGCATATACATAACCTTTCTCACTGTCCAATTCCCACAATAACGGCGCTAAAAAGCGAATACAACTTTCGAATCCTTGATTCGTAGCGAATAGACTAGCTGTATCTTTCGAGTTCTTGGCCTCATTCTCGATTTCAAAAGGTCCGCTGAACCCTTTCTGATGCAAGATCGCTACAAAATCATTCCAATCCATATGATCTGTGCCACCGAAACCGGGTAACATCGCTTCATAATGATGGCGATCCCAATCGTGTTGAGATATAGTTACGTTGGCAGTACGAGCGAGAGATTCATCGACTGCCTGCATTGGATACATCCCTCCCCACTCGACACGGCCCTTTGTTTTTAAATTGCGCGTCGTTTTTACATGAACACGTTTTAAGCGGCTAATGTCCATTTGCTTAATTACTTCTACAGGATCATTATTTTGCCATATATCATGAGACGGATCGTAAATCTCTCCATGGGCATTACTCGGTATCATAGCGTACATCAATTTACGTGCTGCCAGTACAGCAGGTAAATTGTTATACGTTGATGTATAACGAGCAGAACGCCAACCTTCCATTGGGCAATTCTCATAAACTATCGTCACACCTAAATCCTCGGCATACTTAACAATAGGGGTAAAAACACGCTGATATTCGTCTAAGTTTTTTTGAAAACCATCTATTTGGTCCCCCATTTCATGGTTATATCCTACAAAAGTCCCTACTTTAACATCGTTGCTATCTCCTCCCAAAAAGTGAGCTATACGAATCAAACGGAGTAAATGATTTTGATTCGCTATTCGTTCCTGTTGCTCCCCCCCTATCATATTCTCGAACGCACCAAGAGACAATCCTAGGCCGGCAGTGTTAAATCTCTCAAGCAAAAATTTCGCGTCATCCCTTGAAAAATTTTCATAGTTCAAGTGTGTCGCTGTATGATCCTCGCGAGATCCATCTTTTCGAAATACACATAAGTCAATTCCTTGTGCTCCGACGCTCCCTGCAACATCTATTAATTGATCCAAAGAGAGTTTATCATACGCAGAGCTCATTATCCATACTGGATTGTTTAATTTAGTCGACATTTCAAATATCTGTTTTAATTTATTTTAGATCTGAATATAAAAAAAAGTTCGGATGGAATGACTTTGTATCGAGATAAATAATATATGTTACTTCATTTGTGATTGAAGAATCTCCTGATGCTACTTCGCAATTCACCCATTAATAATGGTTAGTGTATTTATTAAGTCTTCTTCACCTAAAAACAATGGTCGAATTTTCGCTCTCCCTATTATAAAAAAAAAAGACAGCTTAAGCTGTCTTTTTTTTTATAATAGGGTAATTATTAATCTACATTATCATGCAAAAATGAATTATTCGGACGAATCTCAGTTTCACCGTCGTCAAAAGATA
>NZ_JABMCQ010000137.1 GCF_013179575.1 Sphingobacterium shayense
GCAGGATGTAGCGTTAGTCCGCCAAGGACGATTGTCTGTAATGCCGCTAAAAGTGGAAGAATTTGATCGAATTGTTGCTTTAGGGAACGAGTAAAACAAAACACAGGAACCTCGCTCCTGTGTTTTGTTAACCTTTTTGTGCGATCTTTAGAAGATTTTGAATGCTAATGGCATTTTCTGCGCTTAGCTTACCGCCTAATATTAACCGAAGTTCTCGCCGTTGTGAAGCTTTCTCAAAAAGTTCTTTTTCAATATCGGTCTCAGCGATGAGTTGTGGAACCTTAGTAGGGTTATTGTCTTTATCGATAGCGACAAACGTATAATACGCTTCATTTGATTTTTCTCTCGTTCCTTTTGGTAAATTTTGTGCAAAAATTTCCATTCGGACTTCCATAGAAGTGGAAAAAGCTCTAGTGACTTGTGCTTGAATAGTAACTACTTCACCAAGCTTGATGGATCGTTTAAAAGAGACATTATCAACTGAAACGGTAACGACAGGACTGTTTGAGTGTTTTTGAGCAGCCATTGCGGAACAAATGTCCATCCAATATAGAAGCCTTCCACCCATAAGGTTACCAAACGTATTAGTGTCGTTAGGAAGAACTAATTCGTTCATTTCCGTATAGGACTCATTAGCAAATTTCTTATCCATAAGTTTCAAATCTTTCTAGTTGTTGTTTCATAATCTCAAAAGAGCGGAGGAGAGGTGTTGGTAGAAAAGCTAATTCTTTTTCTGCTTTGGTCAATATGAAACCTGTTTTTTGAGGACGATTATGGGCCTGTCCGATAGCTTCTGCTGAGATTGGTTTTATTAGATCTGCGTTTAAGTTCCAAAGCTTTGCAACTTGCTGTACAATTTCCAGTATGCTAAAAAGCTGATTACTGGATATATGGAAGACGCCTTGCGCTCTTTTTTCTGCCGCCAACATGCAAGCATCGGCTAAGTCATCTACCCAAGTAGGCATTCTCCATTGATCGTTTACCACGGATATCGTCTCGGATTGGCTCAATTTATTTTTTGCCCATAAAACAATATTAGATCGGTTTTTGTCTGCAATTACTCCGTAGACAAGTATTGTTCTGAGTATTGCGTGATTACATCCAGTTTGAATAATACGCTGCTCAGCCTCTACTTTGCTCCGCCCATAAGCGTTACATGGTGACGTCGGGTCGTCTTCGCGGTAAGGGCCATTCTTTCCATCAAATACAAAATCTGTGGAAATGAAAGTGAGGTGGCTTCCTGTTCTGTTGCAATATTCCGCTATTTTTTCGGTTGTTAGTACATTTACGCGTTCGCAATTGTCGCTTTCGTCTTCGCACGCCTCGACACTGGTTATTGCAGCGGTATGGATAATATGTGTTGGCTTAAAAGTGTTGAAGATATTTAGTAAAGCTTCAAAATCTTTGATGTCTACTTGTTGGAAATTTTCTTCGGGTAGACAAATGTTTCTATTTTTGCTTTTTGATATCCCAAGTATCGTGATGCCCTCGTGATCTATATATTTCTCTATAAATTTTTGTCCGAGAAATCCATTAGATCCTGTTATCAGTACGCGCATAGCTTGATTAATCAGTTTGTCCATTTAAAATCCATTTTAGGTTGTTCCATTGAAAGATCTATTACCTTTATTTCTAATTCAATAATAGCTTTTAACGCTTCATAATTAATCTTATCGGGATCATCGCCCGGCTTATGGTAGTCTTCATGTCCACCTGTATGGAAAAAGAGTACCGGGACATTTTTTTTATAAAACGAAGTTTGGTCTGATCCTCCGTTTCCGTCATTGCTGGTAAAGTATTGGATCTCGCTTGTTAACCCTTCAAAAATGGTTTCAAATTTGGAGCTCGTTCCGTAACCGATGACTGCTAGTCCGTTTGCTGGATTATACCGTCCAATCATATCCATGTTTAACATCCAATGCATGTCTTCGATGGGTATTGTCGGGTGTTCGGTGAAATATTTGGATCCTAATAGTCCTAGCTCTTCTGCACCGAATGCTATAAACAAAAAGTTGAATTTTTCTTTAATATTATTGCTGGAGTAATGGCGAGCTAACTCTAGAAGCCCTGCAACTCCAGATGCGTTGTCGTCAGCACCATTATGTATTTGTCCAACGCCTAGCGAATCACGCGAACCGCCTTGGAGTCCTTGACCTAAATGGTCATAATGTGCACCAATTATAATGGTGTATAGTGCATTATTATCAATGAAGCCAATAATGTTATCAGCTTTCCGGATACTATCCGCTACAACCACACGACTAACCTTAGCTGTAAAACTTTGCCTGTATCCTTTTTCACCCTTTGGTTCAAGGGCGTAGTCTTTAAAATTTTCTTCGATATATTTCGCAGCTTCTTTTACCTCGTTAGAACCTGTGCCACGTCCTTTCATCTTGTCGGATGCAAGTAGTACGATATGTTTTTTTAACAGCTCAGTGTTGACTTGGGAATAGACCGGTCGAGTAAAAATTAATAGCATAGGGACTATTAACACGTAATATGGAATAAAGTAATGTAGTCTCATATCGTCAAAGATACAAATCAAAGGTATTAAAATAAGTATTTGAAATTTTCATTTGTATATGGATAGTAATTACATACTATTTAACCAGAATATAATGACGTTTTGGCGCGGGGTAGGCAACATAAAAAAAGCCCCTTCTAATTTATAAGGGGCAAAAATATTAGTCTTCAAGTACTTCACTGTTGGCGCTTTCTTTCTCAACGTGTTCTTCTTTGAAATACCTTCGTTGGAATAATAATATTAAGACTACACCAACGGAAATAGCAGAATCCGCTACATTGAAAACAGGTCTAAAAAAGAGAAAATGTTCGCCGCCCCATAATGGAAACCATTCCGGGAAATTACCTTCAATTAACGGGAAATATAGCATGTCAACAACTTTTCCGTGAAACAGCGATGCGTATCCGCCGGCATCTGGAAATAGTAAAGCTTTTTGGTAGAAGGTGCTTTCACTGAAAATAAGTCCATAAAACGTGGAGTCAATAATATTTCCAGTGGCCCCTGCAAATATGAGTGCTACATTCAGGATGAAGCCTCGATGATATTTATTTTTGACCATGTAATGAAGTCCATACCCTATGCCCGCAACTGCAATGATTCGAAATAAAGTCAAGAATAGTTTGCCAAATTCGCCACCAAACTCCATTCCATAAGCCATACCGTTATTTTCTATGAAATGAATCAGAAATTTGTTGCCGATAATATCAAAGTCTTGGCCAATGGTCATGTTTAGTTTTACCCAAAACTTAGAAATCTGGTCTACCAATAAGATGATAGCTATTAACAGTACTGGCTTGGTGTATGCTTTCATATAATTAAAACAAATGAGCTGGTCTCAAAATTATTTTCTGAGGCCAGCTCATTTTAATATGGATTTTCTTTAACTAATATTGTTTGTTTTTCGCCTCAATACTCAAAGTGGTATGTGGGACTGCCTTTAGGCGCTCTTTCTGAATTAATTTTCCAGTTTCGCGACATATTCCGTAGGTCTTGTTTTCAATTCTTACAAGCGCAGCATCAAGGTTGTCGATAAATTTCTTTTGTCGAGCAGCGAGTTGGTTTACTTGTTCCTTTTCCAAGGTCGCGGACCCGTCCTCCAATGTTTTGTAGGTTCCCGCTGTATCGTCAGTCCCATTAGCATCACTATTACTAAGTGTTGACGTCAAGGAGGCTAACTCTTCCTTAGCAATGCGAAGTTTTTCTAATATGATATCCTTGAATTCTTGCAGTTCAGCGTCGCTATAACGTGTTTTTTCTTTATTCGTTTCCATATTTAATTTTTCTGAATTAATACTTCTAATTCGGTGCTGTCAATCTCAATTACGTCTATATTGCCCATCAATCCGTCCTTGAACACTAATGAATCAGCCAGAATTTCGGTGCAAATATACGACAAATTATCTTTTACAGCTTCTTGTATTTCAGTATTTTGTGACAACGACACCATTATTCTGTCAGTGACCTCGAATCCCTTCTCTTTACGCAGGTTTTGAATTCGATTAATTAATTCTCTAGCTAAACCTTCTTTTCGAAGATGATCAGTTATGTTAATGTCAAGAGCGACCGTTAGTTTGCCTAAATTCGCAACCTGCCAACCTGCGACGTCTTCGGCAATAATTTCGACGTCTTGAAGCCCTATTGTATGCCCGGTTGTCAATATTAAGGTTCCTTCTTTTTCTATTGCGTCTATTTCAGAATCGCTTAACTTTTGTATTGCTGCCGCAACAACTTTCATGTCTTTACCCACCTTTGCACCTAACGCTTTAAAGTTTGGTTTGATCTTCTTTTTGATGATACCGGTAGTGTCACTGATAAATTCAATACTTTTTATGTTAGTCTCTGAAAGGATCAGTTCTTGGACTTTTTCTACCTTAGACTGGAACGTGTTGTCAAGTACAGGAACTAGAATTTTGTTCAATGGCTGGCGGACATTTATCCCCGTTTTTTTTCGTAGCGACAAGGTCAGCGACGAAATGTCTTGTGCTAACGCCATTCGTTCTTCCAGCTCTTTGTCTACCAGTTCACTATTATATACAGGGAAATCTGCAAGATGCACTGAAGCGTATGGCTCTTTGCCAGTTTCAGCGTTGAGGTCTAAGTATAACCGATCAGAAAAGAAAGGTGAAATTGGCGACATTAGTTTTGCTATTGTATTTAAGCAAGTATATAATGTTTGATATGCTGAAATTTTATCAGCACTATATTCTCCTTTCCAGAAACGTCGACGCGATAGACGGACAAACCAGTTGCTCAAGTGTTCGTCGACAAAATTCTGAATAGCGCGGGCAGCCTTCGTTGGTTCATATTCGTCATAAAACGAATCAACTTCTTTCGTTAAACTGTTTAATAACGAGATGACCCAGCGATCAATTTCTGGGCGCTCCAGAATGTCAGACTCCGAGTAGTTGAAGTTGTCAATATTTGCGTATAAAGCAAAGAACGCGTATGTGTTATAAAGAGTTCCGAAAAATTTACGACGTACCTCGTCCAAACCTTCCTCGTTAAATTTTAAATTGTCCCAAGGGGCTGCATTGCTTATCATGTACCAACGTGTCGCATCGGCGCTGTATTTTTCAATTGTGCTGAATGGGTCTACTCCATTTCCGAGTCGTTTAGACATCTTGTTTCCATTTTTGTCTAACACAAGACCGTTGGAAACGACATTTTTAAATGCTACGGATCCTTGGATCATTGTGGAAATGGCGTGAAGCGTAAAGAACCATCCTCTTGTTTGATCGACACCTTCAGCGATGAAATCCGCAGGAAATGCTTGATTATAGCCCTCGTTAAATGGTGCCAGATCGCCATTAGCTAATTTGTCGTGATCTAATCCCCATTGTGCGTATGGCATAGCGCCTGAGTCAAACCAAACATCGATCAGGTCTGGTTCTCTAAACATTTTCTGTCCGTTGTCTGAAACTAGTACAATATCGTCTACATATGGGCGGTGTAAGTCAAGAGATTGGGTATCGAATTTAGAAAGATATGCTCGGTTCACTTCTTTCTCCTGTTCATTTAACACCCCGGAGGCAATAGATTGTTTAAGAAGTGAGCGTAACTCAGGAAGAGATCCAATGCAAACTTCTTCATTTTCATCTTCAGAACGCCAAATAGGTAATGGTGTACCCCAATAACGCGATCGTGATAGGTTCCAGTCAACTAAGTTTTCCAGCCAATTTCCGAAACGTCCGGATCCCGTAGCTTCTGGCTTCCAGTTGATCGTCTTATTGAGTTCGACTAACTTTTCCTTGACCGCTGTAGTACGAACAAACCAACTGTCTAATGGGTAATAAAGGACTGGTTTGTCTGTTCGCCAACAATGTGGATAGGTATGTTCGTATTTTTTTACGTCAAAGGCTTTGTTCTCTTCTTTTAATTTAATGGCGATAAGTACATCTGTGCCTTTGAACTCTTTATCCTGCCGCTCTATATCGCTGTAATATTCGTCTTTGACAAAACGGCCAGCAAAATCGGTGATTTCTTTAATAAAACGGCCAGTTCGATCTACCGTTGGTACATCTTTCCCGTTTTCATCGCGAACTAGGATAGCGGGAATATTATTTTCTTTACACACCCGAAAGTCATCGGCACCATATGTAGGCGCTGCGTGCACAATACCTGTTCCGTCCTCCGTAGTGACGAAATCTCCCGGTATTACGCGAAATGCTTTATCTTGGAGTTCCTCACTGGTGACGTAAGGTAAGAGCTGGACATAGCGTAGCCCGATAAGCTGCTCGCCTTTAAATGTAGTGGTTACTTCCCAGGGTAATATTTTATTGCCAACGTTATATTCTTGAAAAGATGCGTTTTCTCCCTCCGTTTTAAAATGTTTGCTGATTAAGTTTTTCGCAAGTATTACCGATACGGGAGCACCAGTATATTGATTAAAAGTTTTAATCTTTACGTAATCGATATTTTTACCCACGACAAGCGCAGTGTTACTAGGTAACGTCCATGGTGTGGTCGTCCAAGCTATAAAAGCCACGTCTTCATCTTCGGATTCAACGAGCGTATTTAAAAAGGGATGAATTTGCGTTTTGTCCAAACGGAACTCAGCAACGATTGTCGTGTCTTTTACATCCTTGTATGTGCCAGGTTGATTTAATTCGTGTGAACTTAACCCGGTTCCTGCAGCAGGAGAATAGGGCTGAATTGTATATCCTTTGTATAATAGGTTCTTGTTGTATAGTTCTTTAAGTAAATACCAGAGTGTTTCAATGTATTCTGTTTGGTAGGTTACGTATGGATTTTCTAAGTCAACCCAATATCCCATTTTTTGCGTGAGATCATTCCAAACATCTGTGTATTTCATTACTTCTTTGCGGCAAGCATCATTATATGCTTCAACGGTAATCTTTTTGCCGATATCTTCTTTCGTAATTCCCAGCGTTTTCTCGACCGCTAGCTCGATCGGAAGTCCATGGGTATCCCATCCACCTTTACGTTTAACTTGAAAACCTTTAAGTGTTTTGTATCTACAGAAAATGTCTTTGATTGAGCGGCCCATCACGTGATGAATGCCAGGCATACCGTTCGCGGAAGGTGGTCCCTCGTAGAACGTATATGGTTTATTTGAGGGACGATTGCTAATGCTTTTTTCGAAGATGTTATTTGCTTCCCAACTTGTTAAAATTTCTTTGCCTATTTCTGGCAGGTTTAACTGCTTATATTCCTTGTACATCCGAATTTACTATGTTTTATTAAAGGTCGCTAATTTAATGATTTTATCTCTAACAACGAATAGAGAAAATTTAATGATTTTATCGACTAATTGAGATGGTTTTGGAAGGGTAACTGTAGGGCTATTGAATGCGGTTCGGATGAGAGTTATTAGCCAAGCGTTAAGGTAATACGATTTTGCTTGGGATAGTCAAGCTGTTTAAAGTAAAAACTATAAAAGGAGGAACTAATGTCCTCCTTTTATAGTTTTTAAATGATTATGTTGCGAATGAACTTCCACATCCACAGGTACTCGATGCGTTGGGATTATTGAATGTAAAACCCCGAGCATCTAAACCATTTTTAAAGTCTATCTCCATCCCGGCTAGATATAAACCATGAGCTTTGTTCATGAAAAGACGGATGCCGTCAATCTCGTATTCGCTGTCCCCATCTTTTTTTTGGTCAAAGCCTAATATGTAACTCATACCGGAACAGCCACCGCCCTCAACACCCACACGCAAACCGAAATCATTTCCAATTTCTTGCTGATCTATTAATTTCTTTAGCTCGATTAGGGCCCCTGCGGTTACCGTTACTGGAGCTATTTCTGTTGTGTTTTCTATACTCATTCTACTAAACTTAAAACTTGTCAGATAGTACAAATCTACGCTTTTTTAACTACAATATTAGATCCTAAGTATTTTTGACATTGAAGTGAAAAACACGTACACAAAAGGAACGTGTTTCAATTTTTTATACGAAGTTTCAACTGAAATACCAAGCTTTAAACTTATTGTGTTCTGAAAAGAATCCGACGTTGTTAATGTGTTTTTGTTTGATTTATACTATATTTGCGTCGAAATTAGAAAATTAATAGAATATATTCCTTAATAATAAAATAATGGAAAGAGATCAGGTCGTTTTTAATCTAATTTCTGATGAACTAAAACGTCAGGAAGAAGGAATCGAGTTAATTGCTTCAGAGAACTTCGTGAGCAAGCAAGTAATGGAAGCCGCGGGTTCTGTGTTGACCAATAAATACGCTGAAGGTTTGCCGGGCAAGCGTTATTACGGTGGGTGTGAGGTCGTAGATGAGATTGAAACAATCGCGATTGAGCGTGCTAAAAAGTTATTTGGTGCGGAGTGGGTGAACGTTCAACCTCACTCTGGGGCGCAAGCAAATGCTGCAGTTTTCTTAGCGATTCTAAAACCAGGTGATAAGATCTTAGGTTTCGACCTATCTCATGGCGGGCACTTGACACACGGATCTCCAGCGAATTTTTCAGGTAAATTATATCAACCTTTGTTTTATGGCGTCAAAGAAGATACCGGCCTTATCGATTATGAAAAGCTTGAAGAACTTGCACGTCAGGAGAAACCAAAAGTAATTATCTGCGGTGCTTCTGCCTATTCTCGGGACTGGGATTATGCTCGTATTCGCAAGGTGGCCGATGAGGTTGGGGCTTTAGTTGTTGCAGATATTTCTCACCCAGCAGGTTTGATCGCAAGGGGCTTATTAAATGATCCGCTTCCTCATTGTCATATCGTTACAACTACAACTCATAAAACTTTACGTGGTCCACGTGGGGGTATGATTATGGTAGGAAAGGACTTTGAAAATCCATGGGGAATTAAAACGCCTAAAGGTGACATTCGTACGATTACACAATTGTTAGATTTAGCCGTGTTTCCGGGTACCCAAGGTGGTCCTTTAGAACATACTATCGCAGCAAAAGCGATTGCTTATGGGGAGGCTCTTTCTGATGACTATTTGGATTATATTAAACAGGTTAAAAAGAACGCTGCGGTTTTAGCTCAGTTTTTCGTGGAGAAAGATTATAAGATTATTTCTGGTGGTACCGATAATCATCTAATGTTGGTTGATTTGCGTAATAAAGACATCTCGGGTAAAGAAGCCGAGGCTGTATTAGGTAAAGCTGGAATCACAACGAATAAGAATATGGTGCCTTTCGATTCTCGTTCTCCGTTTGTGACTTCTGGCGTTCGTTTTGGTACAGCAGCGATAACAACAAGAGGTATCAAAGAAAATGAAATTCTCCAGATAGGGGAATTAATTGACGAAGCACTCATAAGTCGTTCCAATGATGCAGCGTTAGCTACCATTCACGATAAAGTACGTTCGTTGATGGCGGCGTTTCCCTTATACATATAAAAAAACACTTATTTCTTTTGAAAAAGGCCCTTCATATTTTGTCGGGCCTTTTTATTGTAACGGAAAAGTGACCAAGTGTGAATAAATGTTAAAAAACAATGCGTAAATTTGATTACTCGTTATTTTTAACGTGATTTGGAATATTAAATCAACTAAAAGCAAGCGCCTATAGAAAACTTTACTCTTAAAAATTAATTCAAACTAAATCTAGGAGATTTATTATGAAAATGTTAAAAGAAAAGAGTGATCTTGAACTAATTCAAGCTTATATAGCGGGGAATGAGAGTGGCGTTGAAGTTTTGTTAAATAGATATAAAACGAAGGTATACACATCCATTTATTTACAGGTGAAGGACGAATATCTCGCTGAAGATATTTTTCAAGAAACCTTTATAAAAGTGATTAAAACATTAAAAGCAGGTCGATATAATGACGAAGGGAAATTTCTACCTTGGGTTATTCGAATTGCGCAGAATATGGTTATTGATCATTTTAGGCGTGAAAAAAGGAGTCCGACTGTAGTTAGCAGCGAAGGATATGATATTTTCGGGGTGTTGGAATTTGCTGATGAGAGTCAGGAATCAAAATTAGTTATCAACCAGAGAGATATTGATCTACGCAAGATAATCCAGCGTCTTCCAGATGATCAAAAGGAGGTGTTAATTATGCGCCATTTTTGTGAAATGAGCTTTAAGGATATTGCGGATATAACTGGCGTAAGTATAAACACGGCATTAGGTCGGATGCGTTATGCGTTGAATAATTTGCGAAAGATGATTGAAGAGCATAACCTTATGCTAAATATCGGCTAGAATTAAAGATCCAATTAAAATATTGGCCATCCTCGTTGAGGGTGGCTTTTTATTTTAAAGATGTAAAAATGTCAGTTCAAAATGATATTTGAAACTCCTGTCTGCCAAAATGAATGCAATTTTGTATCTTCAAAGAAAAATTTAGCATGTGGAACGTTAATTGATCAACGGCTCAGTATAAAGTTGAACAAAGTAAAATATTAAGATATGTATTGGATTATATTTATTGGTATTGCATTAGTAAGCTGGATCGTGCAAGCAAGATTTAAAAGTAAGTTTAAGACTTACTCCGAAATTCCGCTTTCGTCTGGTTTATCTGGCGCAGAAATCGCTCAAAAAATGCTTCGCGAGAATGGTATCAATGATGTGGAAGTATTAGTAGCAGATCAAGGTCAGCTTTCAGATCATTATAACCCAGCAAATAGGACTGTTAATCTAAGCCCAGAAGTTTATCATGGACGTAGTGTCGCCGCTGCCGCCGTTTCTGCGCATGAATGTGGTCATGCTGTGCAACATGCTACAGCGTACAACTGGCTTTCGTTCCGTTCGGCTATGGTTCCTGTTGTGAGTGTCGCTTCGAAATTGACTTCTTGGGTCCTAATGGCAGGTGTTATAATTATGTTTACCGTGCAAAGTCCAATTTTGCTAGCTATCGGGGTGGGAGCATTGTTTCTAACGACGTTGTTTTCATTCATTACGCTTCCTGTAGAATTCGACGCCTCGAATAGGGCATTAGCTTGGCTGAATTCGGCGAATATAACCCATTCGACGGAAGAACACGATGGGGCTAAGGATGCGTTAAAATGGGCTGCAATGACCTATGTAGTTGCCGCATTGTCTGCATTGGTCACACTGTTATATTACGCGTCGTTACTTTTCGGCAGGAGAGACTAACTTCACAAAATATTTTGATTAATAATGCGACGAAATCTTTTGTCGCATTTTTTGTGGGCATAAAAGTATGGTAGCTTTCAGCACTATTTCGTATCTTTGGCACTTAGCATAATTTTAGACTATAAATACACATGTTTCAGAATTTACAAGATAAACTGGATAGGGCCTTTAAAGTATTAAAAGGACAAGGAAGTATCACTGAAATAAACGTCGCTGAGACGATGAAAGAAATTCGCAAGGCACTTTTAGATGCCGACGTGAATTATAAAACAGCAAAAACATTTACTGATGACGTTAAACAAAAAGCATTAGGCGAAAATGTGTTAACGAGTATATCGCCCGGTCAGCTTTTAACGAAGATCATGAATGATGAGTTAACGCAATTGATGGGCGGAACTGTCACTGATCTTGACATAACAAAAAATCCAACAATCATTTTGATCGCAGGCTTGAATGGAGCGGGTAAGACGACATTTTCTGGTAAATTGGCGAATTACCTACGCGAGAGCAAAGGAAAAAAGCCTCTATTAGTCGCTGGCGATGTATATCGTCCCGCGGCGGTAGATCAGTTGCAGGTTCTTGGAGAACAGGTTAATGTTCCAGTTTACGTAAATCGTGATTCTTCTGACCCTATAGCAATTGCTAAGGAGGGGGTTGAACAGGCTAAGCGAGATGGTAATAATGTTGTAATCATTGATACGGCTGGTCGTTTGGCAATTGACGAAGCGTTAATGACTGAAATTACTGCTGTTAGGGATGCTACACAACCCAACGAAATTTTGTTTGTGGTTGACTCTATGACTGGCCAAGATGCCGTAAATACTGCAAAGACTTTTAACGACCGCTTAGATTTTACAGGTGTTGTTTTAACAAAATTAGATGGAGATACACGTGGAGGAGCTGCATTATCTATAAAATCAGTTGTTAACAAACCAATCAAGTTTATAGGTACGGGCGAGAAGATGGAAGCATTGGATGTGTTCCATCCAGATCGTATGGCTTCTCGTATCCTAGGCATGGGGGATGTTGTGTCTCTCGTGGAACGTGCACAAC
>NZ_JABMCQ010000138.1 GCF_013179575.1 Sphingobacterium shayense
CGATATATGGCTCAAAATTAATAGACGAGGTTATTCCATTTTCCAATGAACTTTCTACCGGGATAGATAGGGATACTTTCCTTATTAGTCATTTTGTACAGCCCGATCTTTTTATTCGAGTGAAAAGAGGAAAAGAATCTTTTGTTGAACAGTGTCTTTTGCAGGCTGGTGTTCGTTATAAGCGGGAAATTGATCAAGTATACCGCTTACCCAACGGAACAAAATTGCAAGATATCGATGTAATTACGGGGGCGATCGAGGTGCAGGATTTCTCATCCCAACAAAGTCTAGACACCGCCCAGATAAACGCAGGGGAAACCTGGTGGGATGCCTGTGCGGCCTCGGGAGGGAAGTCTCTTCTACTTTTGGATAAAGAACCGAGCGTTAAGTTGTTAGTTTCCGATTTACGAATGAGTATTTTGAGGAACTTAGATGAACGATTTCAAAAATCCAATATTAGGACGAACTATCGTAAAAAGATAATAGATTTGAAAGCCGACATTCGCGATATTATGCGCGGGGAAAGCTTTGATGGCATAATACTCGATGCTCCGTGTTCCGGCTCGGGGACATGGGGACGAACTCCCGAAATGATTCAGCAATGTTCCGAGGAATCAATTCGGGGATTTTCTAAATTACAGAAAGAAATTGTGTCAAATATTGCTCCGTATGTTAAACCTGGTGGCCAATTGATATACATAACTTGCTCTGTTTTTGCTGAAGAAAACGAAGAAATACTTATGTATATTCAGGAAAACTGTGGTCTAGTTTTTGAAGAAGGGGGAATTATCCCTGGTTATCACCGACAATCCGATAGCATGTATTCGGTTCGATTACGTAAGCCTTTTTAATATAACTTTTTTCTTAAAGTATTTGAAATTCTACTTTTGAAGTAAGCTATTTCTAAACTTAAATCTTCTGCCGAGCACGGTTTCATTGAATGGCGTAGGCCATAGCACGGCGGTATCTTAGTAGTTTGTCCAACTGTTTAAGCATACGTGTTTCTCTGAGAACAGTTATAACATACAAAATTGCAGTACGAACAATGGTTAATCGCATTTTCCGGGAACGACTAATACGGGGCAACTCGCCTTTCGTATAACCGATTCAGAGACACTTCCAGAAATAAAATGTTCAAAGCCAGTTCGCCCATTTGATCCCATAATAATCAGGTCGGCGGTCCATTCCGCAGCCGTGCTTAAAATTTCATCACGGACATTCCCGACTTTATTGAATAGAAAAACCTCCTGTGCATTCTCGAATTCCGAACTTATACGATCAAGATATCGTTGAGCGGATTCATGTTGTATTTCCGAGACTTCCGATACGATAATCGGTTGCTGACCTAATAGCGGATCAGCGCCGTATGCTGCAGGTGAGGTAGGTGGAACAACCGTCACTAAGGCAAGAGATGAATTGAACTCTTGTACCAAGTCTTTGGCATATTCAATTGCCTTTTGTGTACAGGGTGTATCGTCAACTGCTAAAAGTATTCTATTAAATCTGTGATTGCTCATCTTTTTATCGGATAAAAGTTAACTTCGTATATAGAACAAGCGAATTGTTTGAATTGTTTTAAGATATTTTTATGAAAATTGCTGTTTGTAACCTAACAATCGTTGCTCTTCGAAGCGCGGCATCTCATCGAAGTGAGATGGTTAGTCAACTGCTGTTCGGTGAACGGTTTGAAATTATTGAAAATCAGTCCGATTGGGCTTTTGTTCGGTTGCTCGATGTGAGTTACGAAGGCTGGGTCCAACAGGGACAATTTTTTACTTTGGATTCGGAATCTGTTATAAGGCATCCAAATGTTGGCTTTCAAGTTGTGAACATTACCGGAGCGAAAGCAAATGTCAATGAACGCAACACTATAGCGCTTCTACCTAGTACCCTTGTCCCTGAAATATCTCCAATAGGAAATGGGCACTTTCCTTTCGTTATTACAGGCGATTTGCGAACAGCCATTTCGAGTGATATTGAAGTAGAGCTGCCTAAGCTGATCAATTATTATGTTGATAGTCCGTATTTATGGGGCGGACGATCTCATTTAGGGATTGATTGTTCTGGCCTTAGCCAAGCAATCTATAGGCATTTTGGCGTTAAGCTTCCCCGCGATGCTTATCAACAAGCAGAGGTAGGTACCGTTGTAGATTTCTTAACGGAAATCAGAACGGGTGACTTAGCGTTTTTTGATAATCAAGAAGGTCGGATTACACATGTGGGAATAATGATTGATAACGAATCTATAATTCATGCATCGGCAAAAGTACGGATCGATAGAATGGATTCCGAAGGTATTTTTAATAATGATCTTAACCGCTACACCCATAAATTGAGAATAGTTAAGCGATACTTTTAGAGCGTTCGCCGATATAACCACTGCACAACAAAGAAGGTAGGTAAGCTAAAAACAGTGATGTTAATATGAGTATAAATATTTCGAATAATTTAGATTTTAAATTAGCAAGTAGTCGTTTATTTCCTATGCTATTACATCGTGATACGTCGATCGATTTCGATGAATCAGATGATGCATTTAATTTCGCAAAAAGAGGGTTGGATGCGTTCGAACAAGATAAATTCGAATTGGCATTTGAATTGTATTCTCAAGCGATTGTAGAATTTCCCGATGTACCTTTTTTTTATGCCTGTCGATATTTTACGAACTTAATGAATGACGAGGCGGAAGGTGCATTTTACGATTATGGAAAGGTTGCGTCTTTGGATAGGACGTATTGTGAGTTTATTTTCTACGTATTGAAATCTGCAAATGATCAATTATATGGATCGGTTGTTGAGCCGAACCGATATTCTACGTATGAAGAATTGTTAACTGTTGGCAAAGAATTGGTGTTACAAGGGGATATCGATCCGGCAATTCTAGTATTTACAGAAGGGATAGCGAAATTTGGAGAACATTCGTCATTGCTATATCAGCGCGGTGTTTTATATATTAGGATCCTAAGATATGATTTAGCCTATATCGATCTCCAAAAAGTAATTAGTTTAAAGCCAGATCATGCGTATGCGCGTTTATTTTTAGGAACGATTTATGAAGGAATAAAAGAATATGAATTGGCCTCAGATTATTATAATCAAGCGATTTTATTAAGGCCAGATGATGACGTCGTTTATCAGCAAAGAGCGGCTTTCTACGTAGCAAGAAAAGATTGGCGTTGCGCGCTAGATGACTATGATCGTTGCATTGACTTAAACTCTAAAGAAGCAAATTATTATATAGATCGGTCATTTATTTATGAAGAGATCGGGAATCTCGACGCAGCGCTTAGTGATACATCTGAAGCCGTTTTATTAGACCCTTTAAATTCAAGTATCTATTTGCATCGTTCGGATATCAAAAAGCAGTTGGGGGATCATATTGGCGCCGAAAATGATCGACAGATTTCAGAGAAACTCGACCAGGATAACAGAGGCGAAAACGATGAACTCGACGACATTGATGATATAGATGGTTGGAATGACGATTATATGAATAATTGATATTTGTATCGAACTGATTGGTTATTTTGTATTTGTAATACATTTAAGATATCTTTTTTATTTATCAAATATTTGATAAATAAAAAAGATATCTCCGCTCCTTGATCGTATTGAGAAGAGGTTGACACAGGAGATTCTGTGTTGTAAGCCCGTAGCTTAATAGGAGAGAAGGTAGGCCCGTTGTCGACGAACTTTCTGTTAATTTAGTCGTTAGACATTAAAACGGAAGTGCATGATATCTCCGTCCTCTACAATATAACTTTTCCCTTCTACACTTAGTTTACCCGCTTCTTTTACAGAGGATTCAGATCCATATTGTACAAAATCATTGTATTTAATTACTTCTGCTCGAATAAAGCCCTTTTCAAAATCTGTATGAATTACGCCTGCTGCTTGAGGAGCTGTGTAGCCATTCTCAATTGTCCAAGCTCGTACTTCTTGTACACCTGCTGTAAAGTATGTGGCTAAATTTAAAAGCGAATATGCTGCGCGTATCAACTTATGAACGCCGGATTCCTCTAATCCTAGATCCTCAAGGAACATTTTTCGTTCTTCATATGATTCCAATTGAGCAATTTCAGACTCTATTTGTGCTGAAATGACTAGAACTTCGGCATTTTCGTCTTTTACAGCATCTTTTACGCGTTCGACATATGCATTTCCAGTGTTTACTGATCCTTCGTCAACGTTACATACGTATAATACGGGTTTGACAGTCAATAAGGCTAGGTCTTCGATAAATTCAAAGTCCTCTGCGTCGATTGGTGTAGTACGCGCTGATCGTCCTGATTCTAGATGATTTTTTATTACAGAGAGAATTTCAAAAGTCTTTTTTGCATCCTTGTCTCCACCAGTTTTCGCCATTTTTTCGACCTTTTGAATGCGTTTTACGACAGTATCCAAGTCTTTCAATTGAAGTTCCGTGTCAATGATTTCTTTGTCGCGAATTGGATCGACGGAACCGTCAACATGAATTACATTTCCGTCATCAAAGCAACGAAGTACATGAATAATAGCGTTTGTTGTTCTAATATTTCCTAAAAATTGATTACCTAAACCCTCTCCCTTGGATGCCCCTTTCACCAATCCTGCAATATCTACAATTTCAATAGTATTAGGGACTATGCGTTGAGGATTAACTAATTCGGCAAGTTTGTTTATGCGTTCATCAGGAACGGTTATTACTCCGATATTTGGTTCGATTGTACAAAACGGAAAATTTGCTGCTTGTGCTTTTGCATTTGACAGACAGTTAAATAATGTTGATTTACCGACGTTAGGTAACCCAACGATACCACATTGTAAAGCCATGAAGTTTGCGTTTTTTTTAAATTCCACAAACATACGTAAAAAAAAATATTTTGTCCGCTTTGGAGCGGAAAATGCAAACTGTTAGCGGTCTTTGAATCCGTAGTTCGGTTGGTTGCAGTTTACGTTGGACCCCTTTGTAGTGGATTGCATATCCCCACGCTCAATTGAAATTAAGCTGAACGTGCTGATGCTCAATGTGTCGAGAGAATATTATTGCGTTTTACATTTTTTAACATTTATACGGTTAATCCTTCGTTAGTATTTTGTCGTCTTACTTACAAACATTTTTACAAGTGAAAAATTAAAAGGAGGGTGTTATGAAAAAGTTATTCTACGCAGCGATTTTATTAAGTTTTATTGGATTTGCTAAATCCGCCGACGCACAAGTAAGTGTGAACATTAATATCGGCTCCCAACCGTCGTGGGGGCCTTCTGGATACGACTATGCGCGTTATTATTATATGCCCGAGTTAGATGTGTATTATGACGTCTCGAGTAGGCATTACGTTTATCTCCAAGGAAGTAGTTGGGTGACACACGCTTCATTACCGCGTAGACATAGAGGGATTGATCTGTATCGGACGCGAAAGGTAGTGATAAATGACTCGTATCCGTGGAAAAGGCATAAGCATCATAGGTCGCATTACAGTCATCGCTCTCATAATAGATCCCATTACACCCATCGTACTCATAACAGACGAGATCGTGTAACTCATAACCATCGAGCTTATGATCGTTATGATGGCCATAAACGATATTCGAAGGGTAGTGGCAGCAAACATTATAAAAAGAGTAATCATAAACATTATAAATCGCACAAAAAACACCGAGGGCATAGGTAATCATTTTTAGCAATAAAATCCATTCGTTAATATTGAAATAGTTGTTTAATAAAAAAGGAGAGGGGCGTCTAAAACTAGGCAGCCCCTTTTCTTATTGGGATGAAAAGGTCTTTCTATTAAATTTGGCATATAATATTGTAAAAATAGGATAACGTAGGCTAAGCAGTGAAACATCGTCAAGTGAATTATTGTAGTTTTCGTAAAATGACATATTTCTCAGTTAATTATTTTGTGTTTACGCATCTAATAATTTAATTTTACAAAAAATTTTGAAATGTCGTTGATGAGCATGATAAAACGCAGGGATTTTATTGGAACTGTAGTGGTGGTTTTATGTGCATTTATACTTAGTTCGTGTAGCGGTGATATGTTAAGCAAAGCGGCAGGCACCATATCTAAAGTCGCAAATTTGGAATCCTCAAGCCAGGATACACCAAAAATAGAATCTTATAAGGCCACCGGCGAATTGACCAAAAGGTGGCGAGAAGCTGTTGTTTTTCCTGTGGATACGCTAGGCTCGGTTAGCATCGATTCTGTTAACAAATATATTAAATGGGAGCAACACCGTCGTCGAGATTCTTTGCGGCGCGCATTTGATAAACGGCCTAAACATATTTATTTTACTTTTGATGATGGGCCTCTTATCGGCAGCAATGCGATAGACTCAATCATTACGGCTAAGGGAATCAAGATAAGCACTTTTCTGGTCGGACGTCACAGTGGCATGTCGAAAGGGTTACGTCGTGCTTTTGAACGATATGAGGCAAATCCATTGATAGAATGTTATAATCATAGTTTTTCACACGCAAAAAATAAATTTACAGCTTTTTATAGTAACCCCGTTGGTGCGTATGATGATTTTGCGAAAAATGAAACGGATTTGGGATTGAAGCATAAAATCGTCAGAATGCCGGGGCGCAACATTTGGATATATAATGACATGCGCCGGATTGATCTTCAAAGCGGCGCTAGTACTGCGGATCTCTTATTTGGTGATGGATATAAAATATTTGGTTGGGACGTTGAATGGAAAATTCATGGTCTTACAGGAAAACCTATTCAGACAGTGGATGAGATCTATACGAGGTTACGTAATTATATGAACAATAAATCATCGATGGAGCCAAACAATGTCGTGCTTTTAATGCATGATGATATGTTTCAATCTAAGTACGGGCAGGAGCTGTTGTCACATCTTATAGATACTTTAAAACAGAATACTGACTTTTCGTTTGAGTTCATGAGTAACTATCCACATCGATATTAATAGAAGTAATATTCAAAATAAAAGCCATCAGATTTGATGGCTTTTATTTTGAATTGCAAAACTTGATTTATTCATTTATTGCACCCATGTTGCTAAACTTTTCAATACGTTCGCTTACTAGTGCTTCTTTGTCTTTTTGCGTCAACACAGCTAGATCTGCTAATATTTTGGTTTTTAAATTTTGGGATGTAGCCAGTGGGTCCTGATGGGCACCGCCCACGGGCTCTTCTATGATACCGTCGATTAAACCATTTTGTAACATGTCTTCTGCAGTTAATTTAAGAGAATCCGCAGCTTTTTCTTTTTGATCCCAACTCCGATAAAGAATTGAGGAGCAAGATTCAGGAGATATTACAGAATACCAAGTGTTTTGTAACATATAAACTCGATCACCAACGCCAATTCCCAAGGCCCCCCCAGATGCTCCTTCTCCAATAACCACGCAGATGATTGGCACGTTTAGCACGGACATTTCTAGCAGATTTCTCGCAATTGCTTCACCTTGACCGCGCTCTTCTGCTTCTAAACCAGGATACGCGCCCATTGTGTCGATCAGCGTAACGACTGGAACATTAAATTTTTCCGCCATTTTCATAAGACGTAATGCTTTGCGGTAACCTTCTGGGTTTGCCATCCCAAAGTTACGATATTGGCGCTCTTTTGTGTTTTTGCCTTTTTGATGGCCGATAAGCATAATTGATTTACCGTTAATGGTAGCCAATCCCCCTATGATAGCTTTATCATCTTTAACTGTGCGGTCTCCGTGGAGCTCTATAAATTCATCACAGATTAATTCTATATAATCGAATGTTTGTGGGCGATCTGGGTGACGGGACATCTGTACTTTTTGCCATCCGGTCATATTTGAATAGATCTCAGTTTTTGTTTGAGCCAGCTTCGTTTCCAACTCATTGATCGTTGCACTCATGTCAACTTTCGTTTTTTCTTGGACTTGTAGAACCTTCTCTATTTGAGTTTGCAAATCTGCGATAGGTTTCTCGAAATCAAATGTTGTTTGCATAATATGATGTACTAGTACACTTTAGCCTGCTAAGTTAATTTATTTTTGGTTATTATAAAATTTGTGTAATGTGGGAAATGGTTAAGATCCTTTTAATCAAGTTGTTATTTCTTTTAAAATTATGCCTTATCCATTTATAATTTGAGTAGAAAAATTGTGCAGTTATATTTTTGCTCAAAATATAGAACCAAATGAATGTTTTTGTAAATACCAATTGTTTGAAATCAATAATTATGATATTTTCGCGTAGATATGATGAGCGAAACGAAAAGGCGAAATAGCCATTGGCAACTAATTGCAAAAATCCTTTTATGGGTATTTTTGAATACATCATTTATATATTTTGGACAGTTTTATAAAGAACATAATTTTACGGATCGTGCCTCAGATGCTTTGAATTTATTTTTGTCGTTAAGTATTCTTTTTTCGATCGGTCGCTATATTCTTATTTTACTCTACAATAAGCGACATGAGCGTCGTATTGTTCGCGGGAATTTTGTACTTGGGGTGAATAGACTTACGGCGATATTAAATACGACGGTAGGGGTAGTGTCGGTTATGATTACGCTAGGCATTGATCCCCGAGATTTTGTAACGAGCTTAACCATCGTTGCAATGGCAATCGCGGTAATTTTTAGAGAATATATTACCAATATGATTTCGGGATTATTGATTATGTTTTCCGATCAACTATCAGTCGGTGATCGGGTTAAAATAGGAGATCATAATGGACGCATTGTTGATATTACGTTAACGAGTTTAATAATTCAAGATGAGGAAGACGATATGGTGATGGTGCCGAATAACTTGATTTTTGTTACGCCTATTGTGAATTTGTCCGCACATAGGTCCGCATTGGTTTCGATAAAATTTGAGATCCCGCTTGACCTTGCCGAAGATATTGATTTGCTGCAAAAACGAATACAAGAGAATCTTGTAAATCATCCTAATTTGATAGATGAAAATCCTACTGAGTTAAAAGTCCTCGCCATAACAAAGGATGCGGTCAAATGTAAGTTGGATATTCGCGCAATCAGTAGCAGCAATAGCTTACATCGCCAGTTAGAAAATGAGATTTTAAAAGCTGTCTTAAAGTTTAAGGCCGACCAGAATTGACGATTTTTTAAATTTTACGTATGCGAATATTCCTAACGAAGTGATGTGATCCTTTCTCTAAAATTAAATCGGCCCTATAACGGGTGGGGAGAATATTTTCACGTAAATTCGGTCTATTTATTTCGTTCCAAATATTCGTTGCCATTGCAATACTCTCCTTCTCACCCATATCTGCATAGCGGTGAAAATACGAATCTTTGTTTTGAAATGAAGTAGCGCGCAACGATTCAAATCGAGCGACGTACCACGCCATAATATCTGATTCGTCGGCGTCCACATAAATAGAATAATCGAAATAATCGGAAACGAACACATTATTTCCTGTTGTAGAATTTACTTGCAACACATTTATTCCTTCTACTATTAAAATGTCAGGCATTTTAACGACCTGTACTTGATCCTTTAGAATATCATATTCAACGTGGGAGTAAACCGGTACTTCAAACTTTGGTTCTCCTGATTTCATCGCAGAAAGAAAGTTTAATAGAAGTTTAGTATCATAGCTCTCTGGAAAGCCCTTTCTGTTAAGAATGTTTCGTTCGTTGAGTACTTCGTTTGGATACAAAAAACCGTCCGTGGTAACTAAATCCACGTTGGGCTTGTCCGGCAGCATTGAGAGTACCTTTTGTAATACTCGTGCCGTCGTGCTTTTTCCGACAGCGACGGAACCAGCAATGCCTATGATAAATGGTAGACGCTGTGTATGTTTGTTTAAATACCCATTTACTAAATAGTGCGATTCACGATATTGTTGCACGAAAATGTCAATCAAGTGAGCCAGTGGGAAGTATATGTCTTCGATCTCAGCAATCGTCAAAGGCTCATTTAATGCGTGAAGGTTTTTTACATCACTGGGCGCAAGTTTATGTGAAAATTGTCCATTAAGTTTCTTCCATTCCGCTCTTTCAACTAGTTGGAAAGGATTGTTAGCTCCATTATTGTCGCCTAAAGACATACCTTTTTATTTTTGAATGAGGGCAAATATACTACGTTAGCGAAAAATAATTAGGAAAAATTTAAACTAAATTGCTTTCGATTACAATTGGATTACTTAATATTTTATGTATCGGGCACTTCTCAGCAATTTTT
Source organism: Sphingobacterium shayense (assembly GCF_013179575.1). GTDB lineage: Bacteria > Bacteroidota > Bacteroidia > Sphingobacteriales > Sphingobacteriaceae > Sphingobacterium > Sphingobacterium shayense. The sequence goes on from NZ_JABMCQ010000138.1 coordinate 10,148, forward strand.
AGCAGCCGGTTTCTTTGCTCCTCGGATAGCTTCCCTTGCAAATCGATATGACATTTAATATATGTTGTAACCTGCAATTCAGACGGTAAGCTTTCCATGCTTAAATTTACAGTTGCGGTTTCTAAAGGCCATGATTTTCGATCAGCGTACATACGCATCGTAATAACTTTGCAAGAGCCGAGTGCAGTTAAGAAAAATTCAGATGGAGCTGGGCCTTGATCAGTACCTCCAACATCTTGTGGCTCATCTGCGATTAAAACGTGCGATGGTTCAATAGTTACCGTTGTTTTGTATTTGTCGTTTCCGATGGTTACACACACTTCTCTAGCCATCGGTATTCCTATTAAAAAGGCCTTCAATAATTAAACTACCAGCCGCGGGGTTGGTTGCTAAAGGCACATTGTATAAATCTGAAATACGCATAAGCATTTGAATGTCTGGTTCATGTACGTGTTTTCCTAAAGGATCTCTAAAGAATATGATAGCATCTATTTTTCCTTCTGCAGTCATTGCGGCAATTTGTGCATCACCGCCCATTGGACCACTTAATTTTAGATCCACTTCCAGACCAGTCTGCAATATATACGCGCCGGTTGTGCCGGTCGCTACAATAATTGCGTTGCGAAGTTGTTCGACATGATCTTTAGCGAAAGCAACCATATCTGCCTTCTTTCCATCATGAGCGACAAGGGCAATAGTTTTTTTCATTCTAGTTTTATTTAAAGAAAATATAAGAAACAATAATGGCCGCGATAACCCCAACCAATTCCGATAATAGAGCACAAGGCAATGCGTGTCTTGTGCGTTTGATCGCTACCGAGCCGAAGTAAACCGCCAATACATAAAATGTGGTTTCCGTAGAACCTTGGATTACGCAGGCAACTCGCGAGGCAAAATCATCTGCGCCGTTTGTTGCCATAAGTTCGACCATAAGGCCTCGAGCTCCTGATCCGCTCAATGGTTTCATAAATGCGACAGGTAATGCATCAACGAAAGAGGTGTCAATACCCACTGATCGGATAATATAAGCAATACCACTTATGATATAGTCCATTGTGCCCGAGGCGCGGAAGACAGCGATTCCTACTAAGATAGCAACTAAATATGGGATAATTTTAACAGCTACATCGAATCCTTCTTTCGCCCCCTCAATAAAGGCATCATAAACATTAATTTTTCGGAATACCGCCAAAGCAATAAAAGAAACAAAAATGGAGAATAAAATAAGGTTTCCAACTACTCTGGATATAACGCTTATTTCGTCTTGTGATAAGGTGTTGAAGTAAAAAAGTGTTCCTCCAATTATCAAGATCATAGCACCTATATATGCCAATATCGTTCTTTGGAAAAGATTTATTTTCTGATAGAAAGATACCAGAATCAGCGCCGCCAATGACGAAAAGAATGTTGCTATTAGAATGGGTAAAAAGATATCCGATGGTTGAACTGCTCCCGCTTCTTGCCGATAGGCCATAATTGAAATTGGGAGCAAAGTAAGACTCGATGCGTTCAAAACGATGAACATTATTTGCGCATTAGAAGCTGTTTCTTTGTTTGGATTTAATTCTTGTAGCTCTTTCATCGCCTTTAGTCCTAAAGGCGTTGCGGCATTATCCAATCCCAACGCATTCGCTGAAAAATTCATTAAAATCGAACCTAATGCGGGATGATTTTTTGGAATTTCTGGGAAAAGCTTGTTAAAAAAGGGGCCCACCAGTCTAGCAAAGATAGCAATCATACCACCTTTTTCGCCAATTTTCATGATACCGAGGGCGAATGTCATCATACCAATTAAGCCCAGTGAAATTGACGCCCCAGTAGCCGCACTTTCGAAGAGAGAATTTACAATATTTTGGAATACT
>NZ_JABMCQ010000139.1 GCF_013179575.1 Sphingobacterium shayense
TCCTCTGTTCCCAGCCAAAGAAAGCCGTAAGTGTCTCTATGAATCGCGTATATCGTATTAGATGTCAAACCATCCTTGGAATAATAGCGCTGAAATGAGACCGGCAATTCTTGCGCAGTGACGGACAAAACGATAAAAATAAGAGTAACGATTACAAGAATTCTTCTCATGATTTATGACTGGTATCTACACCTAAAATATCAAATAAATACGTTAGATTCTATTGAAAGTTCTAAAAACGATTATACGGACGCGAGCGGGGCTAATTTCTAATGCACTAAATATTTGACCGAAAGCCTGTGAAGAAAATAATAATTTCGTCCTTTTTAGTCCATCTAGCTTCCAGAAAACGGTGTAAATTAAGCGAATATGCTTTCTTGGCGAACACAAACAAAATAATAAAAGGAAAATGACGGGAACTGTCATTTATGTTGTTCCCGTCATTATTATCTTCCTTTCCATTTCGGAGATAAAGACAGAATTTAGTCGTAGCCCGGATTCTGGTAGGTTTGTTTTTCCGCAGATGTCATGTTCATCGCATCAAGTTGACCCTGCGGTATGGGTCTTAGATAATGGAACGGTTGAATAGTTCGTGTGAAGGTCGAGGGTGTATGGTCGCCCACATCCATCCCTCCAATCCGATATGTGCGTGCTAGATCTGCCCAAGTCTGCGTTCTGATTAAATCATACCACCTATATCCTTCCCCGTAATACTCTCTCGATCGTTCAGCGAGAATATAGTCTATCGTTATTTGCGCAGGTGTCGCCGCAACCATTGCTCCACTGTTGTCAGCTAGCTTTTCGACATTTCCATTATTATCCCAGCGCCATACGCCAGCACGCGCACGTATGACATTGATTAGCTCGCGCGCTGACTTACCTGCCTGAACGGCAGCTCCCTTCACTGCCGCTTCCGCGGCTACAAAATAAAACTCGGAGAATTTTGCAATATTGAAAGGTCGTGTGCTTGCCGCATTTGGTTGTCCAAGCCCCGTACCGCTATCTGTCCGATATGGTCCTAATTTCCAAAGGCCCGGATACACCCTCCTGCTTATTCCTTGTGGAGAGACAACATAATCTGCTCTATTTGGTAACACGCCAACGCCTATGCTGCTTTTGTAACTACTATTGGAGTAATCAATAGGGGTACTTGGCTCCTCATTTAGGAACGTCAGAACGGCATCGCCAGGTTGAATTGGTAAGTTGTTGGCATTGTACAGGGTCGCATCCGCCACACCAGCTTTATCCCAATTGGCACGGTAAACTGTCGTGAAGGTGCCATCATATCTGGAATCGTTTGTCTTATCGGCAAAGGTCTCTGTTATAACGTTGATCGTTGGCGCCATTCTGGTCCATGGTCGCCCTAGTGGTTGCGAAGCCTCACGTTGTACGGAATTAACCAAATCCTCGCTCGCCCAGTTTGTACGTCTAGCACTGGTAACTCCCGTATAATTCCAGGTCATCATCCAACCTGCAAAGTTATCAGGTGCACCGCCGCTACCATAGCTCAAGCTTCCACCATTATACAGCTCGCTATCTTCGGTGTGATCCGCGTACAACAGGAGCTCCGAATTACGATCGTTGGTCGCTACGTTCACGTCGTAATAGGTAGGTTGTAGATTATAAGGTCCGGGATTATCAATAGCCTCAGCAGCTATATTGTACGCCTGTTGAAAATACCAAGCACTTGTTTGTCCATCTGGATCGACCCGATCAGCCTGTGGATAAGTCGGGATATTCTTTGGGTTCTCTAGCCACCAAGCGTACGTCAAATAGGCTTTTGCTAAGTAAAACTTAGCCACGGTTTTGGTCACCGCTCCCGTCAGGCGTGGCACATCTGGTAGATCCTCAATGGCTTTAAGGAGATCTGGAAAGACAGCTTTGGTATACACCTCAGGAACGGTATTTCTGTTCGAAGTTAAAATAGGTGATATATTGAATTTCAACTCACCAGACCCTAAATCAAGCGGAACTCCACCGAATGTTTGCACCAAAAGGAAATAATCGAATGCACGAAAAAAGTATGCCTCAGCGACTAAGGACGGGGAAATCCCACCAGCAAGCGCAGCATTCTCAATAATACCTGATGCGGTATTGATAATGGGATACGTTTCACCCCAGACGACATCCGCCCTACTGGTCACTGATGTCAGATTTCCAACACCGGAAAAATCCATGTCCCGGAAGTTTCCATCTGCGCTTTGCGCGTAGGTAACCTCATCAGTGCCCGTCAGACATGCATTATAATAGTATGCCTGACCGTAAATATAACGAAGATGCGCATACATAGAAGTTATCCCTCCATTGATTCCGTTTGCAGTTTTGAAATCTTCAGGCGTGAAGATACTTCTTGGCTGCTCTTCCAAAAAGTCAGAGCAGCTTCCCAGCGATAGCGCAACTAGCAACGCAGAAGCGCCCATTACTATATGTGATTTTAATCTTTTCATCGTCAATTATTTAAAATGTAACATTTAGGCCGACCAAGTAGCTCCGTGTGGTAGGCGTATTGCTTCCGACGATCAATACGCGTCGCAAACCTGCGACGGCCACGTTTTCATCCCCGAAAGAATTTGGTTCAGGGTCGCCCCCTGACTCGCTATGGTAAGGCGAGAACATGACAAACGGGTTTTCAACCGTTGCGTAAACCCGGAAGCGATTGATTCCGAGTCCGGAAAGCCAATTTTGGTTGAGGTTATAGCCTAGCGTTATCGTACGAACTTTGAGGTAAGAGGCATCAAAATACCCGAGTGTAGAAGCATATTTGGGATTATCGCCAGACTGAATACCTCCCGGCATAGGATATTTGGCTCCCGTATTCTCGGGGGTCCAATAGTCCACGCTGACATTATTTCCAGATCGCGAATTCAGGGTATTTAAGTAACCTGTTCCACCGTATAGCGAGCTGATTAATGTTCCTCCATTTTGGAAAGCACCGATGATTCCGATATCGAACGCATTGTAGGCTACACGTGTATTAAAGCCGCCTTGAAAGTTTGGCTGCAAATTGAGAATTTGGCGATCTTCAGGCCCTATCTGCCGAGTAGGTACTCCGTCGGCATCATACTCCCCTGTATACTTTACTTTGATCATCCCGGGATTACCTCCCGGTTCGAGGATATCTAAGTGCGGATCCCCCTGTTGCCACAGCCCAATTTTCTCATAATCGAATATTACATCAATTGGATGCCCAACGAACCATTGATTACCTTCGTCGCGCGTCCTTCCTGAAGAAAGTTCAGTTAATTTATTCCTGTTTGCATAAATGTTAACACCCGCTTCCCAGGTCCATCCGTTTACATTATCCACGAGCAGTCCATTAAGCGACAGTTCCACACCCTTATTTTGTGATTTCCCCATGTTTGCCATGTAGCTCCTCACTCCGTTGGTAGCAGGCAACCCCACACTTAATAGGATATCGGTTGTTTTTTGCACGTAGTATTCTGCCGTTCCCGTCAATCTGTTGTTCAGGAATGCAAAATCTAGTCCGTAGTTGTACGTCTCAGAATACTCCCATCCAAGTTGTGGATTTGGCAATTCTGAAACTAAGTAACCGGTTGCAAACTGGCTACCGAAATTATAAGGTCTTGTTCCTAGTAGCCCTAAAGTCTTGTATGGATCGACTGCCTGATTCGAAGTCTGCCCATAACCCACACGCAGTTTCAATTGATCGACCCAATCGACCGATTCCATAAACCGCTCGTTCCCCAAATTCCATCCTACTGACAGCGCAGGGTAAGTATGCCATTTATGCCCAGGAGCCAATCGAGAAGATCCGTCACTACGAAGCGTAGCGGTTAACATATACTTGTTGTCGTATTGGTACATGACTCGCCCCATTAGTGACATTAAGCTGCTCTTTTGATAGGCTTGTAGATCAGGATTAACGACAATTTCTCCTTGGGCACGGCCGATATTATAGAATTGAAATGCATCTAGCGGAATATCGCGTCCCGAAATGACCGTGCTACTGAAATTATTCTGTTCCGCTGAATAAAGACCAACAACATTAATATTATGTTTTTCTGCGAAAGTACGGTCAAAGGTGACCAAGTTTTCCATCACCCATTGAAATGTTCTGCCCGCTGTAGTCGATGCTGTGGACTGGTTGTCCGGCGTCGCACTAAACACCCCTTGACCTGTGTAATTGCCATCATTACTCTGTCTAAAATTCACCCCCAGATTCATTCTGTAGGAAAGACCTTCTACGCCCGGCACTTTGATCTCACCATACATGTTGTTATACGAACCTAAAACACGCGACTGATTTATATATCGGTCGCCTAACGCTTCATAGGATTCTCTTGTATGTATCCACTGCTGACCTGTTGTTTGCTGTTGAATATAGGTTTTCAGCGTGCCATCCGTGTTATATGGATTGGCAATCGGAGAGGCACCTAAAACGGCTCCTGCACTTAAATTATTCCCGTTGGTCACCGAATAATTTTGATTGATATTAAAACCAAACTTAAATATCTTGCCAATAGACTGATCCAAAGCAGCCCGGATATTATAGCGGTTAAAATTTTGTAATGGTATCACGGCCTCATCTCGAAAATAACCAGCTCCGAAATTAAAACTACCTTTTTCCGTCCCGCCATTAATGCTGACATCATGATTGGTGACCACCCCTGTCTTATAAAATAAGTCCTGCCAATCGGTATCCGTGTCGTCCGATTCATCCAACGTATTCTGAAATTGACCTACAAAACGTCTCATTTCTGCAAACTCGGGACCTGACATCACCGGATATTTCGCAAAAGGGGTGCGTAGACCTTGAAACGCATTATAACCTACCCGCGCATCTTGGCCGGCCCTCCCTTTGTTGGTGGTGACCAAAATAACGCCATTTGCACCTCTTGATCCATAGATTGCCGTCGATGATGCGTCCTTCAGGACATCCACACTTTTTATATCTGTCGGATTAATATCCGCCATCGATCCCGCAAAAGGAATACCGTCCAGAACAATCAATGGATCATTACTGGCTGTCAAGGACCGCGTACCGCGAATTCGAATTTGCATCGGTGAACCCGGTTTCGAGGAGTTCTGACTCATATTGACCCCGGCGATACGTCCCTGTAGCGCCCTGCTGATATTCGCAGAGGGCACTTCATTCATTTCTGCGCCGCCAATAGAAGCTACTGATCCGGTGACAGCTTCCTTTCGCTGCGTACCGTATCCAATGACCACTACTTCCTCCATATCGATGTCGGCAGCCTCCATACTAACGGCTAAAAAGGAACTACCGGTTACCACTACTTCTTTGGTTTGGTAACCGAGATTTGTAAACACTAAAGTAGATTCCGGAGGAACGGAAATGGAAAATTCGCCCTGCTGGTTAGTTACTGTCGTGCTATTTTGACCTTTCACCCGGACGGTAACGCCGGATAGTGGAGTGTTCCCTCCTTCCGATACGCTCCCCCGAATTACCTGGTCTTGCGCACTCACGGCTGTAGGCATCAATAAATAGATGGACACTATCGAAATGAATAATAGTAGCACCCCAATTTTTGACGGTACAGCGTGGAACAATTTGAACTTGATATTGCTCATCACTCTTAATTTATATGAATAACATGGTTTATAATTTGCTCCCTTATGAGAAAAGGGAGCGATAGTTCGTGTGAAGTAAATGTTTACCTCGGGTTATATATCTGGCCGCATAAGAAACTCCTATTTTAACGGTTATTAATTATTTTTGACTACATATTTATCGCTGCTTTTCCTTATCGGCGCAGGCGAACCTTGGTCTATAGTTTGCTTTTGTTCGCAGATGTACTATACATCCCAATCATGGCTCCAGTGAAACCTCCCGCCACATCGGTCGACAAAATATCTCCCGAAACGGTACTACCTATATTCTTATAAGCACTGCCGCTCTCTGCATAAGAAAACTGGTATTTGTCCCCATCGGCGCTCACTTTCAACCCTACAAGATCTGTTTTTGAAAGTTGTTCTTTTGCAATAATCTTCGTCTGTCCGTTTTCTGCCCGCGTCAAAACAATATAGGGCTGCTCATCAAGCAAAGTGACGCCGAGCACATAGTTGAACCGCTCGCTTTGTAGACAGGTGAGTCCCGCCATATCGTTCTGAGAACGCGGCGAGTAACTCATCTGTACCTCTGCGGAAAAAGTATTATGTTGCTGCCTGTAGAACAATGCGGATATAGGTTTCTTTTCGGAGATGTCAACCGGATATGGGCGGAGGTAGGTTCCCTGATCGCTTATCTGTAAAAAAGTTTCCCGAGGTCCTCTGAGTGCAACCCAACGATCATCTAGTTCTTTAGCGCTCAAAGCATCTGCAAACACAAAATTTCCGTTTGGAAAATATCCGTCCGTATGTTGCAGATTCTTAACTCCTTTCGGCATACGAACGGTAGGCTTAAGCGGATCCATCCCGCCTTCAAACACGGGCCATTCCCCCGACCAGTCAACGGGCAATATGAAAGTCTCCCGGCCCGTATTGACTTGTTGTGCGTTGTTCGGCCGCACCGCTAGAAAAACACCATACCACTCTCCGGTATGTCCTTCTACTAGATCGGCATGCCCTGCCCATTCAACCCTATTGGGTCTATTTTTATCCAAATGACGTTGCGACAAAATTGGATTTTGCCCGGCAGGGATATAGGGTCCGCTCACGTGATCACTTACAAATATCACTTCGCTATGGTTAGCGCCAGTCCCGCCTTCAGCACACATCAGGTAATATTTATCATTTCTTTTGTAAATATGTGGTGCCTCTATCCAAATGGGCTGCTTAGAAAGATCCACACCACCATCGACAACAATCTTGGAACTGCCTTCTATGACCTGGTCTTTTTCTATGTCATATTCCCAGACCTTAATAACCCGATGCCCTTTATATTGCTCTTTACCCTCGTCCGGGGCATCGTTATGCACCACGTATGCCTTGCCGTCGTCATCAAAAAACAACGCGGGATCGATTCCTCCAAAATTTAACTTGACAGGATCGGACCAGTGGCCGGCTTTCGGATCTTTGGTTTTAACGACCATATTCCCTATTCCAGAGGCTATCTGCGTGGTTATCATATAAAAGGTGTCATTGTTTGGATTGTACATAATGTCGGGTGCATATATCCCTTCACTAATCCCGGCTTCACCAACTTTAAGCTGCGTTTCGCGGTCTAGTACATGGCCAATCTGCTTCCAATTGACCAGATCGTTGGAGTGAAAGATTGGTACTCCGGGGAACATGACGAAGGACGAATTGACTAAATAATAGTCATTCCCTTTACGGGTGATACTAGGATCAGGGTAGCAGCCTTGTAAAATCGGATTATAGAACTCACCTTCAGCCAGTTTATTTTCTTTGTATACCTGATCATCGCCGGTATACTTAAAATTACTAAAAAGAGGCGCGTGCTGATCAGCTACACTGGCCGCCGTTTTTTTACCGCCGTTTCCTTGACACGCGGATAATAACGCAAAAGCGAGTATACAGGACCATTTCCCAATTGCAGTTGTTGTTTTATAGTTTTTGTCTAACATAACGTATAATTGTCGATTTATTTTGGATGTCATTTACTGGTAAAAGTTGCCTTATAAGGCGATTGGTTTACATTTAGTTGTGATGTTTCATGTTAAGTTTAATTCTCTTCAAATCCTCTAGCTCGTGTACGGGCCGTTCGATATGTTCCGGGATACGCATTTTGGAGAACGTTTGAAAGTAAAGCAGGCATGCGTCCTTCCACCAGACCGCGTCTTTAGTCTGGATTTTCAACTTCGATTGGACTTCATTAAAGCGCTGCGGGTCCACTTTATTCTCCAGACGATCCCAAACTTTTTGAAATTCGCGAGCCTGTTGTACACCGGAATCATAACGTCCGCATAGTTCATCCCACAGTGTCTGGCCGCTGCGCATCCGGTAGTCCCAAGGTACGTGATGGAACCAAAGGAGTAGATTTTCGGGGCAGGATACAAGGTCACCGTAGCGTTTATCGAGCGGCGGGCGATATTGAGCCACCGCATTACTACCCGTCGCGGTTCGGTCGAAACCTACTCCTATGGAGTCCGCATTATGGTAATACCAAGGCATCCAGTCGGGTCGTCCGCCCTTGCGGTCGCCCCATGGTTCTGGACCATAATGATGATCAAACGCAAAAATGTGGTGTAGACCCAGCGGCATCATGTAATTGACAAGCGCCTCACGAGAATCCATCATCATTTCTGTGACGGGCCTCACGAACTGCTCATCATTGCTAAAAGTTAATTTTAACCACTCCTGGGCAATCTGCTCGGAAGACAATTGATGCTTCCAGGCGAGTCTACCGAAGGCGTACCAGTTCGCTTGTGCAAAATGATGTCCAGTCCAGTTGCTGTCTTCACCGATATTGGCTACTGCGGCAATGGCACTGATCCCACTAGGATGCCAGGTGCCATCGGTCACCCGGGCTACCGTTGAGCCCACTCCGCGTCCATATGTGTCGCTGTCAAGCGTTTCTTTGAATAGCGGCGCCAGGTAAGCCAGATGATTGGAAAACCCAAGGTATTCTTGCGTAATCTGAAATTCGAGCATCTGTGGCGTTTTTTGCATGGCACCAAACAAGGGGTTAAAAGGCTCGCGTGGTTGAAAATCAATTGGCCCGTTCTTTATCTGCAAAATGACATTATCTCGGAACTGACCATCAAGGGGTACAAACTCGAGGTAAGCCTGCTTTGCGCGATCCTCTGAGGTTGGATTATAAACGAATGCGCGCCACATCACCAATCCACCATAGGGCTTCAGCGCATCGGCCAACATATTAGCTCCCTGGGCATGGGTACGTCCATAATCTTGCGGACCCGGCTGTCCTTCGGAATTCGCTTTCACTAGGAACCCGCCAAAATCCGGCACCAGTGCATACACTTGTTTTACTTTTTTCTTCCACCAGTCCTGTACCTCTTTACGGGCGGGATCAGCGTCTGCCATCCCATCTAAAACTACAGGTGAGGAGAAATTCACCGATAAGTATACCCGGATGCCGTACGGCCGAAAAACGTCGGCTAACGCTTTCACCTTTTCTAGGTACACAGCATCTAATATTTGCGGCGATGCATTCACATTATTTAACACCGTGGCATTGATTCCAATGGCAGCGTTGGCGCGAGCGTAAGCGGCGTAACGGGGAGATATTGTGTGAGGAAGCTCAGCCCATTTCCATAGCGACCGGCCGGCATAACCGCGCTCGATCGTACCGTCGAGATTATCCCAGTGGTTCAATATTCGTACATCATAGCTGGGTATCTCTTCGACACGAAGTTCATCACCCAGCATTGTCATCTCCTGCAGCCGGAGCAGGTGGTATGCGGCATACAACAGACCAACCGGCTGAAAAGCAATCACACGAATGGTCCCCCCAGAAGAATCGATACGATAACCCTGCTTTAATTTCGCTTCTTTCTTCTGCACCTTCAATTCGATAGAGCTGCCTTTCCAATACGTGTCCAATTCCTGGCGCGCCAAAAGCGCGGTTTCATGTTTATTATTGACGTGGATCGTGCGGCTTTTCGCCACCTCAGCGCTCACCGGACGATACCGAAGCCATAACTGACTACCATCTTCTGATATCGCCGACAATGGCAATAGAAGGAATAAAATAGTATAGATTCTTACACCAAACATAGGCTATTGTCCCTCGATAGTTTTAATTCGTCCTTGCTCATCATAGTTTAATTCTACCATTTTCATACTGCGTAACCATGTTTTACCACCTGAGGGTACAGAATCATGGTAAAAAAGATACCATTTACCCTTATATTCGGCAATGCTGTGATGGGTAGTCCAGCCTACCACTGGCGTCAGGATTACCCCCTGATAGGTAAATGGACCATAAGGATTGTCCGCTGTAGCATACACAATCTGATGTGTATCACCCGTAGAATACGAAAAATAGTATTTGCCTTGGAACTTATGCATCCAGGAAGCCTCAAAGAATCTGTGGTCTGTATCGCCCTGCTTTAGAGGCTCGCCGTCCTCATCCAAGATCAGTAGATCGCGGGGGGCTTCATCAAACTGCAACATATCTTCGCGAAGACGCGCTACCTTTGGCATAAGTGCGGGTTCGTGAAAATGAGGAAGGGTACCAGATGGATGCAGTTTGTTACCGCGGTAGGACTGCAACTGCCCGCCCCAGATGCCGCCAAAATACAGGTAATAATTGCCATCTGTATCTTGGAACGCGCTAGGATCTATACTGTAACTTCCTCTTATAGGGTCACCTTGCGGAACAAAAGGCCCATAAGGCGCGTCGCTTGTCGCTACGCCGAGACGAAAAATATCGGTCTTATCTTTTAAAGAAAAATACATATAATACTTGCCATCGCGAAACGCCACGTCGGAATCCCATAATTGTCGTCCCCCCCAAGGAATATCTTCTACAGAGAGTACTTTTCCGTGATCGGTCACTTCCCCACCGACCTCTTCTAGGGAAAAAACATGGTAATCCTGCATATCAAAATGGTCACCGTTGTCATTTTCGGGAGTTCCACTTTCACGGTCGTGCGAAGGATATATGTATATTTTATCTTCAAAAACGTGCGCTGAAGGATCGGCCATAAAATCCGATGGAAATAGATATTGAGATTTGTTCATGCTACTTGTATATTTATTCAGTCATTTATTATTCGCTAAATCCAGCAGTTCAGTGACGAACGGTTTCGCCTGATAGGTCCGGTCAAATAGCAATGGATAGTCTGTACGCCCCGGCACCGGAAAGCCGTTTTTCCAAGATTCCGCATCGCTAATGCCCCATAGCGTGACCCGTGTAATTTTATCGTGATGCTTAAGATAAAGCTTAAAAAAATCGGCGTAGCGATCTCCCAATGCACGCATCACCGAATCTGGCAGTCCGTCGGTATACGGGTTAAGCGCATCCCGGTATGCATAGGTTTCGCTGATCTCTGCGCTCATATTAGGCCTTGCATGCGGCAAAACCGATATATCCATTTCGGTGACCATTACCTTGGTACCTAGGTTTGAAAATGCTAGAATGGTCTTTTCTACCTCGTCGAGCGAAGGATGATCTAACCCATTATGTTCTTGCATTCCGATTGCGTGAACATGGCCACCTTGATCCAACACCTGTTTAACTAAACGCACGATACCGTCGCGCTTTTTCGGGTTTGCCGTCGAATAGTCGTTGTAATACAGTTCTGCACCCGGATCTGCAGCATGCGCAAACTCAAAAGCAAGACGAACAAAATCTTCACCGATAATCTCATAAAATTTACTCTTACGCCATTCGCCATTATCGAGTACCGCTTCATTTACTACGTCCCATCCGTGAATTCGACCTTTATATCGCGACACCACGGTGGTGATGTGGTTCCTCATCCGGTCGATTAAAACCTCCCGCGAGACCTGTTTCCCCTGGTCATCTACAAAAAACCAAGCGGGGGCCTGCGAATGCCAAACCAGGGTATGCCCTATAATGCGCATTTTGTTCTTCTCCCCAAGAGCCACGAATGCATCTGCATGATCAAAGAAGAATTCTCCTTCTTTGGGTTGCAAATACATGCTTTTCATACAATTTTCGGCCACTATGGAATTGAAATGATCTTTGAGGACCACTAGCGCCTTTGGCGTGCGCCCTTTGATCTGGTCGAGATTAAGGGCCGCACCAATGTGAAACTTCTCTGCATAGGCATCCTTTAGGAAACGATCTGCATCGCCCTGCTGATTTAGTGGCTTTTTGGCCATACAACCTATACCCAGAACAGCTACGCCAGCCAATGCTAATGTTTTAATCAAATTCATATATTATTTTCGTTTAAGCTCGTTTTGACATCGATTTTAGGAGCGCGTCTCACACTCAACTCCACTTGTATATCTTCATTCACCTTCTTTGATATCGGATAAAAAACAAGAGCAATCACACCTACTAAAAATGTGACGGCTGGTACAAGACTGGCAACTAAGCGGATACCGAAAAGGCTGCTATCGCTTTGGAGTACGCCCGGCACAAAACCAAATGCATCGATGATGCCGCCGCAT
>NZ_JABMCQ010000014.1 GCF_013179575.1 Sphingobacterium shayense
GTCTCACAGCAACGTTAGACAAAGAAAACCTTAGATTGCAGTCCGAGTTTTCTAAAAAAGAAAAACTACTAGAAAACTATGAGCGTCTAAACACACGAAAAAGTAACCTCACTACACTCGAAAACCTATTCCGTGGTTCTGGCTTTGTAAACTATGTTTCAAGCATACATCTACAACGACTCTGTGAGATCGCTAACATACGATTCCATCGACTAAGTAAAAACAGGTTAAGCCTTGCAATAAATGACCAAAATGAATTCGAAGTTATTGACTTTCTTAACAACGGCCATCGTCGCTCAATAAAAACCCTTTCAGGGGGACAAAGTTTTCAAGCATCATTATGCTTGGCTCTAGCGCTAGCTGAGAACATACAGTCGCTAAACAAAGCCGATAAAAATTTCTTCTTTATAGATGAAGGTTTTGGAACGCAAGATGCCGACAGTATAAATATCGTGTTCGAAACACTTCAATACTTACAACGGGAAAATCGCATCGTAGGTATTATCTCCCACGTAGATGAGTTAAAAGAGAAAATAAGCCGAGCTATAACTGTGGTCAATGATCCTGAACTAGGAAGCCAGGTTAGTTACAGTTAGCTCGGAAAAATGGTAACTTCGAAGATGATGAAAAAATATGCAATTATTGTAGCTGGAGGAACTGGAAGCCGTATGGGCGGTGAACTACCTAAACAACTCCAAAATCTAAATGGCAAGCCGATACTCATGCACACAATAGAAAAATTTGCTAACTCCAAGAGCAATCCGATAATCATTGTAGTGCTTAATGAGTTGATGAACGAGAAATGGACTGAACTGTGTGGGATACACGATTTCAATGTTCCCCATAGCGTAGTATTCGGGGGACAAAGTAGATTTAAAAGTGTCCAAAACGGATTAAAAGAAATCCAATCGCTAGAAGAGCTTAATATCAATAACGCGTACATTGCAATACATGATGCTGCGCGCCCACTAATCACCAGCGCATTAATCGACAAGTGTTTTGATTCAACAAAAATAAATGGTGCGACTGTACTTGCTGTCACTAGTAATGACTCCGTGCGCAAAGGGAGCTCCACGCTGAACGAAACTGTCGATAGAGATTTAGTGTGGCTGGTGCAAACACCACAAACCTTTAGAGGTGATATACTAGAAGAAGCATTCAGACAGAAAGAATCCCCCTCATTTACCGATGACGCTTCAGTTGTAGAAAAATTAGGCTATCCAATTTATCTAATTCAAGGGGATCATAAAAATATTAAAATCACCTATCCTGAGGATATAAAGATAGCCCAATTATTTTTGCCTTAAATAATGTAATGTCTAAGCGATTAAACGCTACCTCGAATAACCCGTAACAGAATAGCTATAACGGCAATTACCAATAACACGTGGATAATACCACCTGTAGCATATCCGCCGAAAAAACTCACGGCCCAAATTATCACTAGGATAACGGCAACTAAATAAAGAATATTTCCCATAACTTTTCAAATTGATGTATGTTGTTTCATTAAAATCTATTAAAACAACAGTCATCTCCGAGGAAATGTTTTTAAATCTTTAAGATTTCTAGTTATATGTCGAGTATTAGACCATCATAGGCGAGCAAAATACCCTCAGGAAGCCGTTTTTGAATTTCATCGTGTTTTCCAAAACGGTGACTAATATGAGTAAAATAAGTTGTAGTCGCTCCAATCTCCTGGGAAAAATCGATAGCCTCGTCTCTCGTCAAATGAGAAATATGAGGCTCTTCTTGCAGTGCATTGACTACCAAAATTTGAACCCCCTTCAAAAGTGATTTAGATTCTGATGAAATGGTCTTTGCGTCAGTAATATAGGCAAAATCCCCCATTCGAAAACCTATAACCGGCATTTTATAATGAAGTACTTCTATAGGCATCACGCTCAGATTACCTATACGAAATGGCTCTCCTTTGGAAATTTGTCGTAATTCTAATCGGGGAACTCCAGGGTATTTAATTTCTCCAAAAGCATAATAAAACTCTCTTTTTAATGCAGCATGAGTCTCTTGTGTCCCATAAATTGGTATGGACTGCTGCTGTTGATAATTAAATGCCCGCACGTCATCCATCCCAGCAATGTGATCTTTGTGCGAATGGGTTACAAGTACAGCATCCAGTTGCTGAACATTCGCACGGAGCATCTGGTATCTAAAATCGGGCCCCGTATCAACAACAATATTTAAATCTTCATATTGTATTAAGATCGATGTTCGCAGGCGTTTATCGCGCCTATCGTCGGATAAACATACCGAACATCCACACGCTATCACTGGGACACCTTGAGAAGTTCCAGTACCTAAAAATGTAATTCTCAGATTAGGCATTTAACTTATTTAGTGTCTTATAAAACTCTTTCTTTTTTTCATCTAAACTACTGATATCAATAGTCATACTTAAAAGTAGTTGAATTAATGACTGAATTTTAATCTCGAGATTAGAAAATCGGTTCACAACGATAACTTTTGTGTGTTGGAGCACACATGCGCCTGTTCTAAATGAACCTTTTTCATACCGTACCTTATACCCCAGGTCCGAAAAAAGATCCTCAATTTTCCCCAAATTATGTTGTGTAAATGCAATCACGTCTTTAAATTTCTGACAAAATATAAAACTTTATTTACTTTATCGCTCACGATCCAGGCTATTTTTTCAACACTACTTTTTCCACATAATGGCTAATAAATCCTATTCCATACGCGCATAATTGAATGTAAGCCGCTATAACAGACAACCCCGCGATCCGTAGGCTTCTAGTTTTCGTTAAGGAATGTAAAAATAAAAGTAACGTATATATAACGACCGACGTACATCCTAAAATGCTTAAAAAAGAAAATATATTATTATGGCCTTTAAACATAACATTTATCGCCACACAGAAAAATAGCGCAGCAAGTCCCATGACGAAAACTGCTGGCAAAGTGTGCACCAATTTTAATTCATTCGGGAAGAGTTGATATATATCGATCCTCCCTCGACCGAACGACTGTGTTTGGTAAAAAAACTGGACAAAAGTAGCTCGTCGCTTATGGTAGACAAATGCATCTGCAATGAGTCCAACGCGAAAACCAGATTCGATCATCCGTATACTGAATTCTATGTCCTCTGAGCGTCGTGACAACTTAAATCCGCCTGTTTTTTCATACACTTCGCGCGAAATTCCCATGTTAAAACTGCGGGGGTGGAAGGCACCAACATGACTTTTATTTCCCCTAATTCCACCTGTGGTAAACGGACTTGTCATAGCGTACGATATAGCTTTCTGAATGGGCGTAAATGATTCATGCGCCGCATCAGGCCCGCCGTAAGCGTCTAAATTTTGCGCAGATATCCCTTGAAGCACACGGTTTAGATAACACTCAGGAACGATAATGTCAGAGTCAAAAACAATGAACCAATCGCCTTTGGCCCTTGCAAAACCATCATTTCTGGCGAAACCCTGTCCTTGGTTATCTTTACGGCAATAGCAAATGTCTAGCCTGTCCTTGTATCCTTCAACAACACTCTTCGCAGGTATATTTGAACCATCTTCAATCACGATCACTTCAAAATTAGTATAGCTTTGCCTCGTCAACGAATCAAGCATTTCGTCAATTTCTTGCGGTCTGTTATAAAGAGGAACAATAATTGAAAAAAACATATTATAACACCTTCTCAATATGGTATTTGTTGCGTTCAGTTGCGTTCCGTGACAATAATTCAGCGATAAAACCGGTCAAAAACAACTGTGTCCCAATCAATATAGCTACCAACGACAGATAGAATAACGGCTGATCCGTCACATTCCTATAAACTGTACCGTGCGCAATACTGATCAGCTTTTCTACGATAAGATAAATCGTGATTACAAAACCTACAAGGAAGCTTAATACGCCAATAGCGCCAAAAAAATGCATAGGACGTTTTCCAAATTTCCCAACAAAAAAAATGGATAAAAGATCTAGGAATCCTTTGATAAATCTCCCCGGACCAAACTTAGTTGTACCATATTTTCTCGGGTAGTGTTGTACGACCTGCTCTTGAATATTTGTAAATCCCGCCCATTTAGCAAGTACCGGGATGTATCTGTGCATTTCGCCATAAACCTCGACACTTTTCACCACGGCTTTCCTGTAGGCTTTCAAACCACAGTTAAAATCGTGTAGATTATGGATCCCAGACATACTTCGGGTCACCGAATTAAATAGTTTTGTTGGAATAGTTTTTGTCGGTGGATCGTATCGTTTCTGCTTCCAACCGGAGACTAAATCCGCACCATTCGCGATTCTCTGATACAGTTCCGGAATTTCGTCAGGGCTATCTTGCAGATCGGCATCCATCGTAATGACAACGTCCCCCTCCGCTGCAGCAAATCCTACGTTTAAGGCTGCCGATTTTCCATAATTTCGACGGAACTTAACCGCAGAAATCTCTGAATGAGATTCCTTTAATTTTTCAATAACGTTCCAAGAAGAATCGTTACTCCCATCGTCAATCAAAATAATCTCGTAGGTAAAATTATGTTGATGCATGACACGACGGATCCAATCGGTTAACTCTGGCAAAGATTCTTCCTCATTGAATAAAGGAATGACTACTGATATATCCATATGAAATAAAAAAGAGGGTATTCGGTTAGAGATACCCTACTTAAAGTGCTATTAATTCAAATTAAAGATTCTCTTGCGATAATGCATCTGCGTTATCACTAGACGCATTTGGTACATTTAAGAACCCTGGGCGCTCACGCTTAAGGATCGCGGCAAGTATTAACGCGAAGACAAAATACATAATCAAGCTTATGGCAAGGCCTTTTACTGTTTGACCTATCGAGAAGCCTTTTAATGAATCTCTCGTTTGTTCTAATTCTGCAATCTGACTATCAATAAGGTCTTCGTCCGCCCCCAACCCCTCCATTGTCTCAATCGTCATATTAATTGTTTTGTCAAAAATAACCTGCTGTGGCTCCGGATCCACTAGGTTAAATATTGCCCCGCCGATACTAGAAATAATGACAGCAATAGCAAGCATTACAAATATACCTTTCAAAGCTTGGCTAAAATTCCAAAAACCACCAGCTGCCCGCCGTAACAAAACAGAGAAATAGGCTGAAAGGCCAATCATGATTAAAAAAGTTAACCCACCAGTGATCATCGAACTCGTCTTAAAATCCGTACTATTCATCAGTACATATAATGAAACGATACTAATAACAAGCGCAATTATACCGAGATAAATACCAAATTTAATTCCTTCGGATTTTACTTCCTGACTTGGAAATGAAGTGTTAAAGTCTTGACTCATCTTATTATTTATTAAAGTTTACAATAATTTGGTAAATAGCTGTGTCAAACGACGGGTTAATAGATGCCGCTTTAAATTCGGCGATCTGTTGTTCCGTAGGATCCAATTCGCTAAAAAATGAGACCAACGGATAAAACAATTCTTTAAGGTCATCTTGATAAGATAAACTTGTCGCAACTTTACTAATCTCCCCGTAAGAACTGTCTACTAATATTTGATTAGCAATAACCTGTTCATAAATCGCATACTCATCTTGGAATTCATCCTCCTCGATCAATAAAAATTCTTTAAGATAGTCATCCAATGATGGTTCTACCTCATCATCCGCGCATTCTCTAAGATATAAAAATATATTTAACAGTTCGGTACCTCGATCAATTGTTTCTTCTTCAATTGCTTCCCACTCTGGAGAATCAAGATAATCTTCTTCCAACTTTTGCACATCTTCGGCAAAAAAATTCACCATGAGTAGGTCAAAACTAACTTCACGTAATTCTTCGAACTTTTGGTGATCGTCAAACGTCGCATCAAGTAACGACACCTTTTCCATAAATGACGCTTCATGTTCAAACGCTTTTGTTAAATCTGCAATGATTTCCGCAGCGTCAATATTTTCTGACTGTGCATAAGAGTTAATACCACCAAAAAGTGCCTTTTTTACTTTTACATCCATAATCTATAAGTTTTCGACCAATTGGCCATGATTAATTACCGCTCGAACTTTACCTATTAAAGTTTGTCCAAAAACAGGACTATTTGCACATTTTGACTTATTTGTGCTCGTATCGTATACCCACTTCTGGTTTCTGTCAAAGATAACTAAGTTTGCTGGACTTCCCGCCTCACAAGTTGGCACTTCTTTGCCCACGACTTGACGCGGTCCTATCGAAAGTTTTTGAACAATTTCTTGATCTGTCAATCCCGCTTTCACTAAAAACGGTAACGCGGTTTGTAGCCCAACTATTCCATATTTTGCAATCTGAAATTCCACATTTTTAAATTCAATCTCATGGGGCGTATGCTGAGATACTATTGCGTCGATCGTACCATCCCTCAACCCTTTGATCAGCGCTTTAAGATCCTTCTTAGTACGTAAGGGAGGTGACACTTTGAAGTGACTGTCAAATCCCATTACTTCCTGATCTGTGTAGACCAAGTTATGTGCTGCCACGTCACAGGTAACTTTGATGCCTTTTGATTTTGCCCTTTTTATAAGTTCGACCGCCTCATGCGTGGATATACTGGTAAAATGTATCGGAGCCTCGTTGTATTCGGCCAAAAATAAATCACGAGAAATCATCAATGATTCGGCCAAATTAGGCACTCCTTTCATCCCCAAATACGTGCTAACATCCCCCTCGTTCATTTGGTTATCGGCAGCAATGGAATCATCTTCTGCAAACGCGATTATTAATCCATCAAATCCCTTTGCATAAAGTAAAGCTCGGCCCATTAGACCTGCCTGCTGCACGCTATGATTTCCATCGCTGAACGCAATAGCCCCAACGGATTGCATATCATAAAGTTCAGCGAGTTCTTTACCTTCAGTTTTACGGCTTATCGCTCCAATCGGATAAACATCGACGATATTATTTTTCGCCGTATTTACAATAAGTGACACTTCCGAACGGCTATGAATTGGCGGATTAGTATTCGGAAACACCGCAACAGCAGTAAATCCGCCAGCAACAGCAGCAGCCGTTCCTGTCGAAATATCTTCTTTCGTTTCTAACCCCGGTTCACCAAAATTAGCATGCAAATCAAAGAATCCAGGGCCTACCGAACAACCGGTAGCATCGATTTGATATACTTTGCCAATTTCATGCTTAATTTTTTTGTCTATTCGACTAATATTTCCCTTTTCAACTAAAATATCGACGATCTCCCCGTTTTTAGAATGACCGGGCAATACAAGAGTAGCAGAAGAAATTAAAATATTATTCATAGATTTCATTTATTCAAATAAGTATGTGGTATGTTAGGGAAAATAAAATACAAGGTAAAGCCAGCTCAAGGCAGGAAAAATGTTGATTTTTTTCGATAGAAAAACCAATGAAATATGGCGTGAGTGCATCCAAAACTGCGAGCTGTTTCATTGAAAAACAAATGTACAAAATAAATTGGTAGCCCCCTTTTAAAAAATAATGTTTTTCAAACTATTCTCCCCAGGCATAGCTATCAATTTGGATATCACACAGCGAGAGTACGCGATCAATAACTGTTGCAGCTAAATCCTCCATCGTTTTAGGTTGACTATAGAACGACGGGCTCGCTGGGCAAATAATTCCACCTGCTTGCGTTACTAATCCCATGTTCTGTATATGTATCGAACTTAAAGGCGTTTCTCTTGTAAGTAAAACAAGTTTACGTCGTTCTTTTAAAACAACATCCGCCGCACGAGTCGTTAAATCAGAAGATATTCCATGCGCAATACGCGCTAAGGTCCCCATTGAACAAGGACAAACGATCATCGTATCGTAATTAGCGGATCCGGATGCAAAAGGAGCCATAAAGTCTTGTTTGTTATAAAAATCGAACGGATAATTATTAAAACTCGACGTCTCTAATTCAAACTTCCAAACCTCTTTCGCATTATCGGACATTATAATACCAACATGAGCTATCTGTTCAGATAGCTTCGTTAGTTTGTCCAATAGCACTTTCGCGTAGATTGAACCACTGGCTCCAGTAATTGCAACAACGACTTTTTTCTTTTGCACCATATTCTAAAACAAATCTAACAAAAAAGGGTCGAATATAAATATTCGACCCTACATCTACCTATGAAAAACATGCCCTTGGGGAGGGCAATACAAAAGTACCCTTTACTTTAGTATCTACCAATATCAAAATAGTTTTTCTAGTAACTTGTAGAACAAATACTACGCTTAACCATCGTCGAAAAATCGCCAATCGTCCCACGCAGGCATTGACAAAACTGCAGGCAACAGCATTAGGATTAAGCTTATGACCCGCCGCTTATGTAGAAGAATCATAAGTTACACGCTCGATCCAGACCACATTAACAACAGTTAACTAAACAACTTAATGTAAAAACAAGCTTAAATACTTTGAGATGTAGTCACGTTGCAAGTATATCAATCGCCGATCTCTTCAAACGAGCCTCCCGGAAGTATGAAATGTTAATAAACACCCAAAGTTTCTCACAATTCATCTATTTTTCGTATCTTTTTTGTTTATTCGTAGTCGTCAAAGAACACACGATGAGCTTATACAAGATCGAAGAATATATAGAGACTGGAAATCACCACGATTTAGAAACACTACTTAGAAGCGATTCGTCGCTTTTGCGAGAAAACACGAGTCATGATATTTCTCCACTGTTGTTGGCCTGTTACTACCATAAAGAACAGGTCATAAAGACTATCTTGAACCATTTAACGACCATCACAATTCATGAGGCTTGCGCGATTGGATTAGGGGATCAAGTAGAGCTAATGCTTCATCAAAAGCCTGAAATAATTGATGAGATTTCTTCTCACGGCTTTACACCTTTAGGTATTGCTTCCCATTTTGGACAAGAGGCAGTCGTTCGCATCTTGCTCGCAAAACACGCAGATCCGAATATTTGTTCGCAAAATGGTTTTCAGGTATATCCGTTGCATACTGCATTAACAGGAAAATTTGACAGCATAAGTAAGATGCTTATTGAGGCTGGTGCTGAAGTAAATATCGTTCAAAATGCCCGTATCACTCCATTACATATTGCGGCACAGCAAGGCAATATTGAGCTTATAATATTACTGTTAGAAATGGGCGCAGATATAACGATTAAAACCGATCAGGGCGCTACGGCCTCTGACTTAGCTTTTGAAAAAGGCTTCAAGGAGATTGCGGAAATCTTACAAGTAGCATAATAAAAACCTTTTCGTATTGAGGAAATGACGCATTCTATTGTATGAACGAGTGTGTCTTTTTTAATTGAAAAAAAAGAACATTTTACCTAACACGTCCGATAACCCAACAGCAAGCATAGATTTTTCAATAGGATTAGGTATATTTAGCATAAGGTGTATCAAGTTTTTAGCGATTCTTTTAAAAAGGATGCGCTCTATATTTAAACTTCGACGTATGAGTAAATATTCAAAGAAATTAAAAGCGACAAGGTCGTTCAAACTTAATGCCTATCCAACGGATGTCACCGACGAGATAGACCAAACGCTAGCCAAGCAGGAACTTAAAAACCTAAGGAAGGAATTGGCGAAACTACAGGATGTAATGTATGCGCACAACCGATATAACGTTTTAATATGTTTACAGGGTATGGATACTGCAGGCAAAGATAGTCTAATCCGCGAGGTTTTTGAGGAGTTCAATGTACGCGGAGTAGAAGTAAAAAGCTTCAAAACACCCACTACATTAGAATTACAACATGACTATCTTTGGCGCCACTATGTAAATCTTCCCCCAAAAGGTAAATTCGGGGTATTTAACAGGACACATTATGAAAACGTATTAGTTACTCGGGTTCATCCCGAATACCTATTAAATGAAAATATTCCGGGCATCGAGAAAGTCAGCGATATATCGGCTAATTTTTGGAAATTACGGTACGGGCAAATCAAAAATTTCGAAAAGCATCTGACAGAAAATAAGACGATCGTATTTAAATTTTACTTGCACCTAAGCAAAGAAGAGCAAAAACAACGCCTTTTACGACGGCTTGAAAAGGAAAAACATAACTGGAAATTCTCGCCGGGAGATCTAAAAGAACGTGAACTTTGGGATCAATATATGGAGTATTACGAACAAGCTATCCAAGCTACCAGCAAACCCAATGCTCCGTGGTATATCATCCCCTCCGATAACAAAGAGGTATCAAGATACTTAGTTGCGAAAATCTTATGGGAAGTACTATCCAATTATAAGGACATTAGATATCCGGAATTAGATGAAGATATTCAAGAACAACTAAAATTCTACAAAAAACAATTGGAGAATGGTTAGTATTTAGGCGAATATCCATGAACAAGACGATTACCCCGTAGATACTTAAGAACTTATATCAGTCCCACGCTAGCACCACCATCTAGTGGAATCGCTGTCCCGGTAAGAAAATTAGCATAAGAAGACGCTAAAAATGCCACTAACGAGGCATACTCTTCGGGTTCCCCTAGCCGGCCGACCGGAATGTTCGCGATTTTAAGTTCTTTTACTTTTTCAACCTCCAATCCAGTACGTTCCGCCTGTAAGCGCATTAAACTGTTCAATCTTTCAGTATCAAAAAACCCGGTAAGAATCGAGTTTACCGTTATTCCGTCTTTTGCCACAGCATTTGAGAGGGATTTCGCCCAGCTTACCAAAGCGGTACGCATCGTGTTTGATAAAACAAGCGCATCACTAGGCTCCTTTACAGTCATCGATGAGACGTTGATAATTCTTCCATAGCTCTTTTTCCGCATCGACGGCAACGCAAGATTCGTAGTGTATACAGCATTTTGGAACAACAATTCGAATGCCTGTTGATAGTCTATAGTGCCTTTAGAAAACACATCACCTGCAGATGGTCCATTGGTATTGTTGACTAAGATATCGATCTGATGATCGTCAAAATACGCCTCCATTATCTGCTGATGCTGTAGATGGTTGTTAAAATCTGTCACAATGAAACTATGGGACTGCCCGTGATCGACGGCAAGTTTAGTCATTGCGGACTGCAGTTTCTTTTCATTTCGTGCCATCAGTACAACTTGTGCACCGCATTCTGCCAACACTTTTGCAATCGCAAAACCAATACCGTCGCTACTGCCACCCACAAGTGCCGTCTGTCCTTCTAATGATATTTCCATTAAATTAAAGTTTAAAAATTTCTCAATCAAATCGAACTGACCCGAATATACGACAATGGACTCAAAAAAAACAAAGCGGGAGCGTCCAATCGTTGGAAACTCCCGCCAAATAAAAGCATTAAGCCCGAAGGCTATTAATAGCCTGGATTTTGTACAAGTTTTGTATTCCTATTTAGCTCATCGCGGTGTAACGGCGAAAAATACATTTTGTCGTTCCAATTTCTATTTTCGATTCCTGGGTCAATAGTACCTACAGTGTATGTATAGTCATAATTACTTTTATCGTATTTGTACCTTTCAACAGATTTTCCTGGCTTTAATTTACCTTCAATACGAATAATAGTTGCTTTCCGGCCTAATGTTTCCGGCGCAGTCATCCATCGCCGAGCATCAAAATAACGATGCTCTTCATATGCAAGCTCAACACGGCGTTCATTTCTATAACGTTCCTTTAGTTTTACTCCGGCATCAGTTATCTTTGGCATGCCTGCACGGAATCTGATTTTATTTAGCCATGCTGTTGCTTCAGCTTCTTCGCCTAGCTCAATACATGCTTCAACATAATTAAGCACCGCTTCTGTGTAACGTAAAATGGGCCAGGGGATACTTTGTCTAGTGTTCTGATCTTCTATAGTAGGATCTGAATCGACAAACTTACTATAATAATACCCCGTATATGAGCCGTTCCAATCCTCGACCGGACCGTTTCTTGTGTCTAAGCCAGGCTGAATAACTTTTTTACCTTCAATCACAACCTCATATTGCCCTGTCTGAATTTGATTACTAGGGTCACGTCCCGCAACATCTGCGGCACGTGGCTTCCAATTGGCGCCATCATATAAAATTGATGCATAGAAACGTGGATCACGATTCTCATATGGCGCAGATTTGTGAGTGGCCAACGTCCAATCGAACCTGCTTCCATTAATCATCTCATAATCGTCTACCAGCAATTGCGTCGGCGTATTTCCAGACCAGCTATGGTAACCGTTCGGCCCATTATCGCGTCCGACCCATCCGCCGCGTTCATCTTTTAAATCGATAAAAAAGCGGCCTAATATCAAATCTTGCTTCCCGCTGGCATCAGCAACTTTACTGCCTCCCCCCATAGCGATAGCGCGATAATTTGCCTGCCCCTCAGCTGCGGAAACAGGCGCCGTAAGATTCAATTTATAAGCATACTCAGCATGGTCTAATACAGCTTTACTTGCCGCTTTCGCAAGCTCCCAACGCTCAGTACGGCTTCCAGACTCATACCCAAGCAATTCGGGATTAGAAAAACCTGCAATAGCTGGAGATTTTGCTTTTGCAGTCGAGACATCATGAAGATCGCTGGCAGCGTATGTCAACACTCTTGCTTTAAGAGCTAAAGCCGCTACGTCAGTAGCCCTTCCGTCTACACTCGGAATATCATCAAGCAACATAGCAGCCGAATCGCAATCGTCAATAATAAAATCTATACACTCCTGATAGCTATTTCGAGCTATTGTATAGTCTGCTTCTCCAAGTTCATAAACAACATCCACTAGCGGAACTGCGCCATACAACCGTACTAACTGTTGATAATAGTAGCCCCTCAAAAAATAAGCCTCACCCAATAATCTCGATGCAAGTGCCTCGTCGTCAAACTTCGGTTCGCGAAGGTTTTTGATGGCTACATTCGTCGCCCGTATCCTTGTATACATTTGGCCATACAAATATGTATCCATAATATACCCTGGATCTGCGGCGTTTGCTCGACCCTCGTTGACCGTATTAATCCCTCGACCAGGGTGAGTAAACAGCGCCTCGTCCGTCATAGATGCTAGTTGCTGCTCGTAAAATCCCCCTACACCGAATCCATTATAAATTTCAAAAACAAAAGCCTGTGCCAATGGTCCATCAATCCATACTTCTTCTTCAGGCACCTCCTCTAGAGGCTTCGTGCTGACAAAATCGTCATTACAGGAAGATAACCCACCGGTTATCAACCCTATATATAATAAATATTTTAACTTTTTCATACTTCAATATCATTAAAATGAAACCATTACTCCTGCATTGATCAAACGTGACTGTGGATAATATTGGCCTAATTGATTCGTTGATTCGGGATCGTAGACTTTATTCTTACTCCAAGTCAATAAGTTCATTCCACTTACATATAAACGTAGGTTACTTATTTTAGCTTTCTCTAAGATGCTAGAAGGAAGGTTATATCCCAACTCAACATTTTTTAAACGAATATAGTTTGTGCTACGTAGCCAATAAGTATTATTATTCGAATAGTATTGATCACTTCTATCCGTAATACGGGGGTGCTCGCTACTTGGATTATCAATGGTCCAACGGTTTTCATAAAAATCGGCCAAATAGTTACCGATCGCACCTGACTCATCCGTGCCCACACGAAGTTCTCCTCCTGTTGCCCCCTGAAACAACACACTCAGATCAAAATTTTTATAATTCAATCCTAAATTGACCCCGCCTTGGAAAGTCGGATCTGTATTTTTATTGCGTCGTACTCGGTCGTCGGCCGTTATTTTACCGTCACCATCATAATCTTGATATTTCATGTCTCCTGGACGAAGATTTCCTGTAACATCCGTATAATCAATTGTATTCGCATCGATTTCTGCCTGGTCACGAAAAACACCATCGTATATATAGTAAAGGCCTGCATTAATAGCATTACCTGTACTCTTTTGCCATTCTGGTGCACCCGGAGCTTCATCCCAGAAAATAATTTTATTTTTAGCATAACCGCCATTTACGGCCACTCGATAGCCGACTTCTCCAACTTTATCCTGCCATCCGACGTTAAACTCCCATCCCGAGTTATCAACTTTCCCTATATTCTCTGAAGGAAGACTCATGCCTGTACTTGCTGGGACAGACGCATTTCTTCGCCACAAAATACTCGTACGGCTATTTTTGAAAAAATCAATTTCAGCATTCATCTTTCCATCAAAAAACTGAAAATCAAAACCTAAATTGTAATTATTTGCAACTTCCCAAGTAATAAACTCATTAGGAACACGCAATTCCGCTAAAGACTTTTCTTCATTACCACCGATGATATAACTATCAAAACCATACGTTAGAAAGTACTGATATTCCTGAAGTTCATCGTCATAGTAGACGTTATCATTACCCATTTGTCCGTAGGATGCACGAATCTTAAAATAATTTATGAATGGCACATTATCCTTCCAATAGTCTTCATTAGAAACCATGTAACCTAACATCACTCCAGGGAAAAAACCATATCTGGAATCGTCGGGAAACATATAGGATCCGTCATATCTCCAAAGAAATTCAGCGATGTATTTCTGTTTATAATTATACCCCGCACGTCCAAAGTAGTTTAACCGCGCTCGTTCCCACGCGCCCCCCCCATTGTCTTTTTCTAGGTCTCCTCCAGCAAACATATAATCAATGTTTTGCGAAATAAAATACCTTCTATATGCCGATAAGTAGTCATTACGAATTGTTTCTCGGTTCACGCCCGCTAACAAATTTAAGGTGTGGTCCCCTATTGTCTTGTCGTAACTTAGAACTGCCCCCATCAAGATGTTTAGTTGGTCCTCATCCCCTTGCGTTAATCGTGGGTCTGCCGGACCTCGAATTCCTTCGACTAACTTCGGAGTAGTCCCATCAGCTTCATATTCATCCTGCCAGGTATATAAATACCACGGAATCTCCCATCGTTTCGTTTTCTTAATATACTTATCAACTGAAGCATTTAAAGATAGTTTCAATCCGTCTATCCAAGGATTGGTGATATCAACCTGCCCATTCGTTTGAAGGTAGTAACGTTTATCACGATCATATCCAGTCTGATTTGTAGTAATTACGACTGGGTTTTCCCCGTGTTCAATATCAGGTCCGGGTTTTCCATTCGGCCAGAACGCCGGCATTGTCGGGTTACCTCGCATCAACATACGAAATATAGTTCCTGCAGGCTTGGTTGGGAATTCGCGATCTTCCTGCCGTCCAAGTACGCCAAACTGCGTTTTTATATAAGGACTTATTTTTGCATCAAGATTAATCCTAAAATCATATTGACTATATCCAGTGGCCGAATTCTTATAAAACGCGTCTTGATCCTGGTAGCCCAATGACAATAAATATTGCATGTCTTCGGTTCCTCCATCAATCTGTAAATTATGTTTTTGTTGAGGCGACCAATTTTTTAAGGCCGCATCATACCAATCTGTATTCGGATGTCCCCAAGGATCAGATCCATTGGCGAAGGTCTCAATATCCTCAGGTGAGAATGGAGCGTTAAGCATCGTTCCACCTTCTCGACGATAGTTTCCTTCGGTATTAAAACCTTGAAGAGCAGCTTGCCACTCGTTTACCGGTAGCTTATAGATCTCAAGCTCATTACGCATCTCAGCGTACTGCATAGCATCTGCAAGTTTGGGTACCATCGTAGGTTGAGAAAAACCTTGGTTAAAGCTATAGGATAATTTTGGCTTTCCTGTCTTTCCTCGTTTTGTGGTTACCAAAATAACACCATTCGCAGCACGAGCACCATAGATTGCTGCTGACGCGTCTTTAAGCACAGAGATATTTTCAATATCCGCAGGATTGATACGGTCTATACCACCTTGACGAGCAGGTATACCATCAATAACAACCAAAGGCGAACTATCTCCTAACGTATTGGTTCCCCGAATTTTAATATTTGAACCGTCATATCCAGGCTCGGCACTGCCGTTTGTGGCAATCACACCAGGAATACGGCCAGCAATACTATTAGAAACGTTTAAAGCAGGAGATTTTCGCAATTCTTCACCTTTTACTGCGACAACAGATCCCGTTATTGTTTCTCGCTTTTGCGTGCCATACCCAACGACGACAACTTCATCAATACTAGCATTAACGTCAATTAGCATGACATCAATATTCGTTCGTCCTGCTACTTTTTCTGTGATTGATTGCATACCAATCATATCGTAAGAAATTTGTCCTTGAGCAGGGACATCTTTGAGTTCATAGTAACCTCGATTGTCAGTAGTCGTTGCAGTCGATTGCCCCACGATCGATACGGTTACACCTCCAATAGCATCCCCCGAGGCTTGGCTCTTTACGATCCCTTTCACTGTAATTTTCTCTTGGTTAAGGAAAATTGAAGTCACGTCGTTTTTCACATGAGCATACCCATTTACCGGAGTAAAAGAATAGCTCAAGCAGGCCAACACCGATCCTCCCATCCAAAAAAACCGTCTCAGGTCTTTCTTGTAGTTTCGTTTGTTACGCATAAATTTGAGTTTATAGATTTAGAAAATTGATAGTTCGCGTTCTTACTTCGTTTACAGGATCAAAAACATGATTCACTGATTTAAAGCGGAATACTTTGATGTTAGCATTCATAAAACCATTATAATATTTCAGTACAACAGAATGCAGGAATTACCTTATTTGTAAAAAAAATACAAATAAATGTTGCCTCCACCCGTATACGGACAAATTAGATTAGACTCTGCAGCCAGCGGCCAGCGTCATCTCACATTCATAAATAATTGTAGAACTGGTTAAATCATTCCAGTCGAGGAAGTATTCTTCAATACTTTTAGGTAAAAAAAGTTGTAGTGCTGCATCGTGTTTGTTTAAATTGAGTTAAGTTATAGTTTATAGTTGTGGCTTAAAGATATGAATCTTTAATAAAAGAATCTAAACATTTCAAGATTACGGCCGCAATAAATTGTTAATCAGACACTTATTTATAACAAAAAAGTCACAAAGCAACATAAGGAACGCTAACCTTCTCATTATAAATGGCATTAAAGATTATCCGTTAATATCTAAGGCTTAGTCACGATCTTCCGTTTTTGAGTAAAATCGAATCGCATGTGATACAACGTAAAAGCTTCACAACCGCAAATCAACTGTTTATGTTTAAGCTAATATCATCGCATGAAATTCTTAATCTTTTGAACCTACAACTTCAGAAAAACCAAAAAGAGCTTTTATTTTCATTTGATATTTCTTATTTTTAGATACATTATAAACTTCTACAATTATGCACACTAAAACAGAATTCCTTATTTGGGATAAAATCGTCAATAGTGCTAAAAAAAGAATTGATTTATCGGAATACGGAGAGAAAGCAACTACGATACAAGACGAAATATTAGATACGTTAATTCTACACATAATTGCGGCTTTCGCGTCTGGTGAGGAGCACTGTACAATTTCAACAAATTTACATAATGAACTTCAACATATTGGGATAGAAGTCAATGAAGACTTTATAGATCGCATTATTGAAGACAAACATGTAACCTTCAGCGCGGAAATTTATGCTGCATACCTTACGTTTTCTATGCTCGAGGACGGGCATACCGAGCATGAAGTTTTAGGATATGTGTGTGACCTACTCGACAGCCCAAAAATACATTAGCTTTTATTTCTATAATAGCGTTGTAACAGGTCGTTACCAACTTTAGTAGTAATAGAATCAGTCGTAGGCAACAAAGGTGATTTCCTCCCTACACCCCACCTCAAAGGTGACACGAAAACACGCGCTTCGTCCCAAATATCTGCATCGATAAATGACTGCAATGTTTGAATACCTCCTTCTATTATTATCGATTGAATATCCATAAGATATAACTGATACAAAATAGTCTGTGGAAGATAGAAATCAAAATTTTCTAGGGCGATCAATTTTCTGTTACCCCCCCAATCGGATCGAAGCGAATTAAATACGATTGTTTCGGCCAAACCTGTAAATACCGCAGCGGCCTCTGGCACTTTCAGCTCTTTGTCGATCAAAATTCGTTTAGGGTTCTTACCTTTCCACGCACGCGTGGTGAGCGAAGGATTATCTATAAGCGCTGTCGAGGTTCCAATTAGTATACTATCTTCTTCCGCTCTCCATTTATGTGCAAGCTGCTTGCTAGCCGAATTACTTATCCAGCGTTGGATATCATCCAGGGGAGCAAAATATCCATCGCGTGTTTCCGCCCATTTTAATATTACGTACGGACGTTGTTGTTCAAGTCGAGTGAAAAATCTTCTGTTGACAAACTGACTTTTCTTCTCCAATACTCCAACTTGTGTTTCAATTCCCCCCAAACGGAGCTTTTCAACCCCTCTGCCATTTACCTTCACGAACGGATCTAAACAACCGATGACAACTTTCTTAAAGCCGCATTCAACTAACTTGTCCGCACACGGAGGAGTTTTCCCTTGGTGTGCACACGGTTCCAAACTTACATAGATCGTTGAAGATTTAAATAGTAACCTTGCCTCAGTGTCTCCGAATTTCCTTAAAGTCTCTTCTATTGCATTTATTTCGGCATGTGGCCCACCGAATGGAGAGGTATATCCTTCACCAATAACACGACCATCGCAAACTATGACAGCTCCGACCATAGGATTAGGGCTGACAGATCCCGCTCCCAGAACCGCTAAATCAAGACATCGCTGCATATATTTCTCATCATAGTTCATGCTACAAAGCTACTACTTAATTGAATAATTTAGAAAGT
This sequence comes from Sphingobacterium shayense, assembly GCF_013179575.1. Classification (GTDB taxonomy): domain Bacteria; phylum Bacteroidota; class Bacteroidia; order Sphingobacteriales; family Sphingobacteriaceae; genus Sphingobacterium; species Sphingobacterium shayense. The sequence goes on from NZ_JABMCQ010000014.1 coordinate 18,597, forward strand.
GTTTAACCTTTTGTAAGTTTGTAGCATGGAAAACCTTAAGGGAGTAAGCAAGTTATTTGAACAAAGTCTTAATCATTTGTATGAGCAAGACGAAATTCTTCATCTTTGCCGAATGACATACTGTTCTATCACAGGTCGGCCCGCTGTACGGTATGCTCTGGAAAAAAATAACAATTTAACCACCGCGGAATATGAACAGTATATTAACGTCCTTAATCAACTTAAGACCGGACGTCCCATCCAATATATCCTCGGTAAAGCTGATTTTTATGGAAACACGTTCTTGGTGAATGAGTATACACTAATTCCAAGACCTGAAACCGAGGAATTAGTAGACTGGATCGTAAGAGATCTTGAGTCCTCGCGCACAGAAAGTTTAACCATTCTAGATATTGGAACCGGAAGTGGATGCATAGCAATTTCCTTGCAAAAAAGGTTCCCTCGAAGTCGTATCCTCGCACTGGATGTATCTGCGGAAGCCATAAAAATAAGTCGCCAGAACGCAAAAGAACTCGAATCAAACATAGAAATTATCGAAACGGATATATTAGAATGGGACACGGTACTCGCAAACAAAATGAACTTAGATATTATAGTTAGTAACCCTCCATACATTACACCAAGCGAGCAAGCAGAAATGCATAATAATGTGCTACTATTTGAACCTCATTCTGCGTTATTTGTAGAAGAACACAACCCGTTAGTTTTTTATAGTACGATAGCTGATTTTGGGAATTGCCACCTCAACCCCAATGGTCTTTTATATTTTGAAATCAATCAGCACTTAGGTGCAGATACATGTGATTTATTAAGGAAGAAAGGGTATAAAAATATTGAAATTCGTAAGGACATAAATCATGTAGACAGAATGATCAAGGCTCAACTTTCTCCGTAACGATTTTTTTTAACTGAAAAACAACCGTTTAAAGGACAACTAAGAAAAAATAGACCATTCTGTTTGGCACAAATCAACATTTTTTCTACCTTTGCATCACTCCAAACAACGAAAGAGTAATGATTTAGAAGAATGGGGTATAATGATTCTGTAGCTCAGCTGGTAGAGCAATACACTTTTAATGTATGGGTCCTGGGTTCGAATCCCAGCGGGATCACAAAAAAAGCCACTCTATTTTAGAGTGGCTTTTTTAATTTAACGGTGTCGGTTTGATTAGATTATGGAATATGGATCATAACGAATTCTTTAATCCTTCTATTGTACGACTGATATTTCTACCCGCCGATTTTGTTCTCTCCCGCTTTCTGTATCGTTAGATGCAACTTGCTTGGAAGCACCAAACCCTCTGGCACTAAGACTTTCGGATGGCACTCCGGCATTGACGATATAGAGCATGACCGCATTGGCTCTATCTTCGGATAGCGATTGGTTATATTCGGCCGTACCCTCGACGGACGAATGACCATCGATGATAAAATTGGCCGACGTATCTTTCAGCATTTCTCGGACGATATTGTCCAACACAGTGTAGGACTCAGTTTTGAGTACACTAGAATTAAATTCAAACAGGACGTTCTTGAAATTGAAATTCGGTTTTTCGACCACCGGTTCAGGGTCTTTGCGAGGCTCTTCCTGAGCAATGACAGGCTCTTCCACCGTCTCTATAGGTTCTTCCCGTACGGGCGTCTGTTCAATCTGGCTACTTGGATTAATTGCGATTTTTTTAGACTTGCAAGCTGACAGGTTTAAGACCAATAGAGCGCAACTTGTTGCTAAAAGGCTTTTTATTATACGCTTCATAGTATGTTCTTTTATTAATGTGTATACCCCAAAGGTACCATATATTCTCTTATTCTCCCTAGCAAAACGTATGATTTTGGCCTGCGCCGTACCTTTCGTAGGCAAACTATTATTTTATTGCCTCGTCAATAAAATTGGCCTCCTCGGCTAACAATTCTTTTCTCATCCTTGGATTTAGTGAACGATATTTATATCTTTTTGATTGTTGGGCTATCTTTTAGCAGATTTATTGTGCGTAACTCAGCTAAAAAGCGGTTGGGATGAGATACCAATAGGTTCACCTTGAAATAAGTCTAAAAACGACACACGTGTCCGTTTTTTTACCCTAGTATTATGATATATAAGCGTTATCTCAAAATTTACTCGGATCAAGAACAAAAGTTGTTTTTAAGCAAATCTATGGGTATCAGTCGGAATTTTGATTGAGATTATAATTTCCGAAAGCCAATCTCAAACTGTTTTCAATTCTTTTTTTCAATCTTTGGTCCTAAAACGGTGATAAATTCACCCAAACCTAAAATCATTCGTTCTAGCTCAAAATTCAATTGCACGCAAATTCGAAAAGTCGTTCCGCTTTGGTCTTCATCAACAACTACTTGGGAATGATGAAAAGGCTTTGTTATGACATAGGGCGCATGAGCTTTTACCACTTTAAAAAACACATTTTGGCAGCGTTGGCGTTCAGAAATAGTCACGCCAATTACTTCGCTGAAATAGTCATCCGCATTCACATTTTTATCTTGATAGTCTGTTTTTTCATCCGTTTCTATTCCAATAATTCGATCCAATGCAAGATTAATCACTTTATGTTTGTGCCAACAAATCAGAAACCAACGGTTATTATACTCCTTTAATAATTGAGGATGCACAACATAATAATTGCTCTCCAACGCCTTGAAACTTTCAGCTCCTTCGACAGCCACGTATACCGACAACAAAAATAATTTCTTTATCGAAGTGTGAGTTAAATTTTTGCACCAGCAAGAAGCCGTTTCTGGTGTTATCTTTAAAGCACAGCCATTTGCCCCCTCTTTTCCGATAGATCTTCTATTCCCTTCCGAAAACTCCAGCCTGTCTGAACCGCTAGAACACTATCCAGAAACAACGTGGCTAAATCCCTATTACCCACCTTACGTCAAATGCATCGACTATCTCAACTAATTTTTGATCATTCCCTATTTTTTCAAAAACTTCGCTTTTGCCAAGAATTAGTTTGTTAATTAGCGCCTCTCGATCACACATATTTGTACACTGCAAAAAAATGGACATATTATTCCCTAGTTGCCTTCCTTCATCGTGAACTAGATCTGACCCATAAATAATTATGCTATCGGAAACTAGTGACCCACTAACGACAGGTGTCTCTGGATAATCTTTTAGTTCGTTTTCAAAAGTCTGGAATTTCAAGGTGCCACCAAAACAGCTTTGATAATATGTAAGTGCTCTCCTACAGTTCCCAGGAAACGTAATAAGAATCGCACTTGCATATTTATTTCGTTTAGGGTCATCATTCATAACGAATAGGTTTAGGCATCAGGAATTTCTGATTCAACTAGTTTTATAAGTTTCTCCAGTGATTCTTGCCAACCCAAATAACACATTTCCGGGGGAATCGCCGAAGGAATACCCTCCTGCAGCACTTTAAATTCCGTGCCACATGAAACTGCATTCAACCATATTGTTGTCGTTATTTCCCCTGGAAGATTCGGATCATCAAACGTGTCGTTGTATTTGATCAATTTATTAGTTTCTATATCCAAGTATGATCCACCAAAAGAATGCGCAGTTCCAGTGCTAAAGTTGATAAATGTCATGTGGAATTTTCCTCCTATTTTAAAATCCAATTCTTGGACTGTACATATAAATCCATAAGGAGGCAACCACGTTGAGTGAGCTATTGGATCTACGAACGCACGAAATATTTTTTCTGGGCTTGCCTTGATAACCCGATGTAACGAAACAGTTTGATTTTCCATTTTTTTTAAATTTAATGATCGATTATTAATCTCTTCGTATCTTCTTTAATTTCTGTTTTTCAGAATTTTGCGGCTATAAATATAAGAAATCGCTAAAATTGCCAACACCACTAAAGGCAAAAACATATACCAAAAGTTTTGATCGACGCACGCATGACTAATGAACGCAAAAATCAAATTATAAGTAAGTCCAGCATATGCCCATTCCCTTAATTTTTCTGGCGTTTTAGGGAAAGCTATAGCGATCACACCAAGCGCCTTGGAAATAATAAGCGCATAGGCAAAGTAATCAGGATAGCCCAACGGCCGTGTACCAACGGTGGCCTGCTCTGGTGCAAAAAGAAGAGTGCTGAGTGGCATGATACCTTCCCATAGGATGATTATCGTTGTCGCAACCCAAAAGATAGTTTTGCTCTTTTTCATAAGATTAAATAGTAGGTTATAAATCGGTTGATTCAACGTATTTTATAAAGTTCTGCAAAATAGCCTGCCATCCCTGTTTTTGAAACTCGGGATCATTTTCTGTCTCGGCATCGAAAGTAGTTGTTATAAGAGCCTTACCATTTTCTGATGTAAATAACGTAGTGACCGTTCTTCCATCAGACATTGTGTATGTAATCTCTTTATATAGCTCTACCCTATCATAGATCCCTTCAAAGTCAAAACCAAAGCTTCCATCTTTTGCTTCCATTCGATTCTTAAACTTCCCGCCAACTCTCAAGTCGTTTTCGCTGCTTGTCGTGTGCCAGTCAGGCGCGGGAGTGTTCCACTTCATGATGTCGCTTGGGGTATTCCATACTTTCCAAACGTTTACTAAGGATGCATTTGCTACTCCTTCAACTGTAATTCTTGTTACTTGTTCCATGTGATATAATTTTAGTTTATTAATTATTATAATTCAAAGTTAAGACTGTATATAAAAACATGGCTGTTGTGAAAACGACAAACATAGGGGTGGATTATGACAAAACTATTTTTTACCTTGTGATCTAATATTTTCGTGACTATGCAGATTTCTGTTTTTGTACCTGAGTATGGGGTAATTGAAGCGGTTACACCACCCTTCAGGACCTTCCATACGGCAAACGAGTTTCTAACCACATTTGGTAAAAAACCAATTTTTAAAGTCGAATATGTTGGCTTACAAGAATATGTACCCGCTAATAACGGTGAATATGTTATAAAGACAGATCGACTGCTCAAAGATGTGACTACGACGGACTTACTAATCATACCTCCCGCTTTTGGTGATACCTCTAAAGGTATTCGGGCAAATATTGCAGCGATCCCCTATTTTAAGAAATTATACGAACAAGGCTCTAGCCTTGCTAGTTTGTGTATTGGAGCTTTCCTTCTAGCGGAAACAGGGCTGTTAAACGGGAGAAAATGCTCGACACACTGGGCTCATATTAACGAATTTAGAGAAAGATACCCAGAGGTGGAAGTAGAAGATGGGGCAATCATAACTGAGCACGATAATATTTACAGCAGTGGTGGCGCGAGTAGTTTATGGAATTTAATTCTGTACCTCGTTGAAAAATTCGCAGATAGAGAAACAGCGATCATGATTTCAAAATATTTTGCGTTAGACATTGGAAGAGATAGTCAATCTCAATTTGCAATATTCAAGGGGCAACGGAACCATGGACACGAAGATATTACGAAAGTACAGGACTATATCGAAAAACACTACTGTAGTAAGATATCAATAGACATGTTGGCAAAATTGATTAATACAGGCCGCAGAACTTTTGAACGAAAATTTAAAGAGGCCACCAACAATACACCTATAGAGTATATACAAAGAGTTCGAATAGAAGCCGCCAAAATTTTCTTCGAAGCATCCCGAAGGAACGTATCTGAGATCATGTTCGATGTGGGCTATACAGATACGAAAGCTTTTCGAGATACCTTTAAAAAGGTTACAGGCCTTACGCCAATAGAGTATAGAAATAAGTTTGCAAAGGTCGCAAATGAGGTATAACGACTTTTAGACGATTTATCTGTACTGACATTAGGCGCAGATGTAGTGTCTTAAAACATCACAACGCAGGCATTTAAGCTTACGTTGAAAATATTTTCAAATGCTTAATAACTATCTCAAAATTTTTTCCATCTTTTTCCCTTTAGCTAATTCATCTACCAATTTATCTAAGTACCGGACCTGCTTTGTTAATGGGGCTTCGATGTCTTCTATTCGATAGCCACAAATAACACCCGTTATAAGGTGTGCGTGGGGATTAAGTTTCGCTTCTTTAAAAAAGGCTTCGAATGTTGATTTTTTTTCAATGAGTTCCTCTAACTTTTTCCTATCGAAACCGGTCAACCATTCTATTACTTCGTTTAATTCCTCTATTGTTCTGCCTTTGCTTTCCACTTTGGTAACATAATGAGGGTACACCGATGCGAATATCATTTTCGCAATCCGTTGATCGTTTTGAGTACTCGTTTTCATGTCGTATGTTTTTGCTGGTTTACGAATTTACAAAAAGCTTAAATAATAAAACAATTTCCAATGCAGATCGCAAAGAACCCTAAGAGAAATCTCAGCGTAAAGCGCTATTTTTAACTCAAATCTTTAGTCGCTGGTTTAGTCGACAAAAAATTAGAAACTTTTGACCAAAAAATCTGTCATCGAATAACTATATTTAGTAGATTGTTCGTTCAATAGGAGACGTTCCGAACAGATAGTATCCGCGGAGATTGCTATGAACCCTGTGCGAAAAAGAAATTAATATGGCTGGCTTAAAAAGTGTATCGCCATATTATAACGATAAGGGTTTCTAAATTTATCGAATCATCGACAATAGTTATTAATGATGACAATTTTCGCTGCATCGTCTAACTAAATCCGGGCTATTTCTTACAGCGGAGAAAGTAGATTAAATTATAGAAGCGAAGACACTAAATAATACATAAAATGAAATATATAAAATTAGGGAATAGCGATTTAGAGGTGTCAACAATTACCTTTGGCGCCTGGGCGGCAGGAGGATGGATGTGGGGAAGTACCGACAGAGACGAGGCAGTAAGAGCTATAAAAGCCTCATACGACCTTGGTGTAACCTCGATCGATACTGCACCAATATACGGACAAGGAACAAGCGAAGAAATTGTCGGGGAGGCTATAAAAGGAATTGAACGCGATAAAGTTCAAATTCTGACAAAGTTTGGTATGCGATGGGATATAACAAAAGGAAACCTTGCTATGCATACAAAGAATAATAGCGGAGAGGAAATCGACGTTTATAAATACGCTGGAAAAGAAAGTATTATATATGAATGTGAACAAAGTTTAAAAAGATTGGGCACAGATTATATTGACCTATATCAGATCCATTGGCCTGATATTTCCACACCCATTGATGAAACATTTGAAGGTGTCTCAGCGCTGATAAAACAGGGAAAAATTCGTTTTTCTGGGGTTTGCAATTATAACGTAGAGCAAATGGCTGAAGCCGAAAAGATCCTACCATTAGTATCGAATCAAGTTCCCTTCAGTATGGTAAATCGCGGAATAGAAAACGAAATCATCCCGTACTGTATCGAACATCAAAAATCGATTTTGGCTTACAGCCCATTAGAACGAGGTCTTTTGACGGGGAAAATCCACAACAATTATAAATTTCAGGAAGGCGATCACCGCGCTAATCATAAACATTTTCAACCCGAATTTATTGAAAAGACAAATGCCTTATTGGAAAAAATTAAACCAATTGCAGAAGAGCATAATGCTACATTGGGCCAGTTGGTCTTACGCTGGACAGTCGAAAGATCAGGAATTACTATAGCTTTAGCCGGCGCTAGAAATGCAAAACAAGCCATTGAAAATGCAAAAGCTATTGCCATTAATTTATCAAAAAAAGAAATTGCCACAATTGATAGGTACGTCAACGCATTTAACCTATAGTTGGGGCTTCAGCTACGAGGTCGCCAAGAGGTACCCGAAGAATACTATACTTAATTGATAATGAAACTCGACGCCTTTAATACGGCGTTTTAAAAACACTTTGTATGAAGGATATAAAATTAAATGACGGTCATATCATTTCACCCATTGGATTCGGAACTTACAAAGCTATTGAAGTGGAAGGAATCGAATCGGTACAAAGAGCATTGCAAAGCGGCTATCGTCTGCTTGATACCGCTTCGCGATATCAAAACGAAGAAGCTGTTGGAAAAGGTATTAAACTGAGCGGGATTCCGCGCGAAAACATTTTTGTATCAACCAAAGTGTGGCGGGAGAATTTAGGCTATAAAGAAACCAAAGAAGCGTTCGAGACATCCAGAAAAAAACTAGATTTAGATCATGTTGACCTATATTTAATTCACTGGCCGGCCAATTTCAAAAACTTCGGACAAAACTGGAAAAAAGCGAACGCAGACACATGGCGCGCAATGGAAGACCTACAAGCGGAAGGAAAAATAAAATCTATCGGTGTTAGCAATTTTTGGGAAGAACATATTGATGCTTTACTCGAAACGGCAAGAGTAGTACCCGCAATCAATCAAATTGAGTTTCATCCAGGCTATTGGCAGCCGGAACTAAAAAGATATTGCATGGATAGAAACATTATTATAGAAGCGTGGTCGCCCCTGGCACGGGGACGTGTTTTCGATAATAGACTCCTTCAATCTATTGCAGAAAGACATCAAAAATCGATTTCCCAAGTTTGTTTAAGATGGTGTCTTCAGCACGATACTATTCCTATACCAAAATCCACAACGACCGAAAGAATAACAGACAATATTCAAATTTTCGATTTTGAATTAACCCCAATAGAAATGGAACAGATCAATCAAATTCCCAAAATGGGTTTTAGTGGAGAACTTCCGAACGAATGGCCCGATTATGTTCAATGAACATCCCATAATTGATTTTAAAACGACTTGCTTTTTCACTGTCGATCGCCATTCGCTTATTATTCTCTGGTTAATGGTAGAATCGTACCTGAAGGCTATATAGTGACTGTATTCTTACTTTGTCCCGACTATTCCTTTTCACAAAATATAAAAAAACTTCTACCGCGAAAAAAGCCTTCGCCTGCGGGCCAATCACCAAGGTTTTCCACCACAAATGTCATAAGATTAGGGTTCCTTTAGGGTAAAGGATCTAAATTCGCTGGTTTTTCGGGATCATAAATTGCAACGCCAACTTTAGAGTCTGCACAACCGTAATACAGCAACCATTTCCTTTTAAAATATACAAGACCCTCGATGAACACAGTTCCGTCGACATACTGCCCACTTTTCTCGAATGATTCCAATGGTCTCAGAAACGGAACATCTAAGCGGTTCAAAACCACTGTAGGGTCGTTAGAATCGAAAAGAACTTGCCCTGCGGAATAAGTACCTTTATTAAAGCGCTTATCTCCATTTTTTAAATCGTTCTTGCCATTATACAATAGCAAAATGCCTTTCTCTGTCTTTACTGCAGGAGGACCGCATTCAGTGAGTGCACTATCGAAATACCCCACCCGTGGACGGATAAATGCCTTCAGCGCTCCATAATCATCAACTATCGGTTCCCAGTCTATCAGATTGTCCGAGGTCGCGCCGTATACGCCATTTTCACCCCAATACAACCAATATTTTCCATTGACTTTTGCAATCACCTGCTTGTTATTTATAACCTCAGTAACTATCGACGCAGATTTATGGGGTTTATCCACCAGTGAAGGAAACATCTTTGATTTGCGAAAGATGGGTCCGTGCTTAACCCATGTTTTCAAATCTTTTGAAATAGCAACACCTATACGAGGTGTTTTTCGATTCCATTGCGTATAAAACATAACATACTGACCATCGGTAGTCTCCGCGATACGCGGATCTTCTGTGCCTCCGGGCCATTCATACGCTTTTTGGTTATCGTTATCTGGATAGAAAACAGGCGTGCTTTGACGTATAAAACGTATTCCATCAGCACTTCTTGCAAAACCTAAGCGTGATGTTCTATGTCCAATTTTAACTCCGGATTTATCTTCTGCCCGGTATAATACATACACACTATCTCCTTTCACTATGGCGGCCGGATTAAATGTATCATTTGCTTCCCAGCGAACGCGTTTTCCACTCATTGGATCAAGAAAAACGGTTGTACTATCAGGCTCAATTATAGGGTTAACGCCTTCGGGCCGAACGAACCCGCCGAACACCCAATCAGGGGTTTTATACCTCTGTTGAAATTGAGAGCTACAACTAAATACGGTCGATAATACCGCGATAAAAATAATCGGCTTAAATAACTTCGTCATCTCTATCTATTATTAGAATTCATTTTCGGGTATATTAACGTATTTCTTCTAGAGATTTACCTTTTGTCTCCGGCATAAAGAGAAAAAATATGAAAGACCCAACAACCATAATCGTGTAGAACAAGAACACATAGTAACCGCCAAGTATACTACCTTCTACAATGACGGGAAATACCCAAGAAATAATTGCTGCAAATACCCAATGCGTCGTACTCCCCAAGGAAGACCCTTGGGCACGAACTTCATTAGGAAAAATTTCTGCGAGAAACACCCAGATAACCGCGCCCTGCGATAATGCGAAAAATGCAATAAAGCCTAGTATATAATAAAGTAAAAATTCCGCGTTTATACCCTTAAGACCAAAGGCAGTAAGCAGCAAGAATATAAACATTCCTACGGCGCCTGTTAACAATAATTTTTTACGGCCAAAACGATCAATTATAGTCATACCGACTATAGTAAAGAGCAAGTTCGTCCCGCCGATAAAAATTGGCTGGAGATATGCTAATTCAGCACTAAAACCCGCCATATCAAATATCCGTGGGGCATAATACAGAATTGCGTTAATACCAGTCATCTGATTGAAGAAGGCTAAAAGAACAGCAAATAATATAGGTTTTGAATACTTAGACTGAAATAGATTAGTACTCGATTTGTTTGTTTGCGGGTGATTCGCATCTATTGTAAACATTTCTCCCAAACGAAGATAACTTGCTCGTGCTTTTTCCAATTGACCACCATGTTGTAGCCAACGTGGGCTTTCCGGAATTTGTTTAAGCAAAAAGATAAAAAAAAGCGCGGGAACAGCCATGATCCCAAGCATATAACGCCACGAATCGAGTTCAACCCCCATAAATAAAAAATTGGTCAGATAGGCTGTAAAAATTCCAAGAACAATCATGATCTGGAATGTACCAGTAAGCTTTCCTCTGTCTTTCGCAGGAGCAATTTCTGAAGTATATACAGGCCCGACGACTGAGCTAATCCCCACAGCCAAGCCACCCAATAGACGAAACAATAAAAAGAGTTCCCATATGGAAGCTAGCGCACATCCGATTGCAGAGAGCAGATAAAAAAGTGCCACAAAGTAAAGTACAGGTTTGCGTCCATAATAGTCCGCGACGCGGCCAGCGAAGATCGCACCTACAATTGTCCCCACCAAAGATATAGACACTGTAAGTCCATGACGCATCGAGTCGAGGTGCCACAGCTTTTGTATGATTTGCTCGGCACCAGATATGACGGCTGTCTCAAACCCGAATAAAAAGCCTCCTAAAGAAGCAATAAGTGTAAATTTCCAAACTGGTCTCATGGGTGTTCTGGAATGAAAGTTAATCCTAAAAATAAATTGCGCTCATCGAACGATGCAATTTCAATGTTTTGCCCTTGAGGTATATTTAAAGATTTATAAAAATACATATGGGCTTTAGCGATACTACCACCTATAACAATCAAGTCCGGAGATAATGGGACTATATATCGCTTAATAAAAAGGCTTAAATTGCGACTTAAAAAATCAAATACCTCTTTTCTTTCCCTTGCAAGCGATTCCTCATCCACGAGTTTTTTGATATTATCCACAGAGACCTCGCCAAAAAGACCCTGTAGATGGGCAAGCATTCCTCGTGTTGAAATAAAATCCTCCGCGATTCCGCCTGCGAATGATGCCGATCCGTAATTTAGATCCCTTACCTTACCATTCTCGTAAATCGAAGATCCTAAACCTGTTCCTAGGGTAAGTCCAACGACGCACTGTCTTTGTATTTTTCGACAATATATCTCCCCCAATAAAAATGCTGTTGCATCATTGTAAAAATGTATATATCCCGAATTAATACCCAGAATATCAGAGAAATGGTCTTTTAAATTATAATTCAGTAGGTCTTGGTATTTATTCATCCCGTCCATCAAAGATATTCCATTTTGATAGTCAAACGGACCGGGACAAGAGACAATCATTTCGGACGGACTAATTTTGTACTTCGATAACGTCTTATGGATAACGTGCTCTATTTGAGAAAGTATTTCTTGTCGACTAGCATTAGAATTAACATCTCCCCGGAAATAGGAGCCCTCGACAACACGCTCTTCTCTACGATTAATAAGAATCGAAGAACAATGGGTTCCCCCCAGATCTATACACAAAGTAATATTTTGTTTAGACATTGATCTAGAATTGGTATATATAACCGGTCCGCAAAACCGGTTTAGCTTAATATCAAATATAGCATTAAAATTATATTATCAGAACTTTTTAAAGGAGAATAGATTATCTCATAAACTACTCGAATATTGTCCTAAGTGCGATCGTTTCAGCAAAAACACGGAGGCCAAACGATGAGAAACGTAAATATACCAACATCGTGTATACTTCTTCATCTTTTATCACCAATGTCGTAAGTCACTTGTTAAAGGAGATTATATGAAACCGAGCTAGATCAAAGTGCATATCTTATCCGGCAGATCTTCTACTTATCTTTTACAAATAGCGGCTAGATCGAACCAAGAATCTATTCGTCGAATAGTGCTAGTACCTCCGGCATTAATCGGTGAGTGTGTTGGCACAAAAATATTTCTCACTCAGGCTGGGTGCTTTGTTCGGTCAAAAGCTAAGGCGTCTCTTAATATCACTCCAGAACACACAGTCAAAAGGTTAGAATATCGCGTAAACCCCATCCACCAATAACTGGAAGATGGGATTTACACTCATTCTTCTATAAAACATGCCCCAACACGCTGATAAAACAGTGGGCCTTCTATACTTTCTTTAAGAGTGGTATCCCAAAACCAGCGGTAGCCGGAGGGATTAATTTACCATTGGAAACTTTATAACCTGAAAAGTCAACGTCATCCGACGTACTAGTAACGCCTTCGATCGTCACAGTATTCCCCAGACCGCCTGCTAAATGCGCAGTATAATATGTTTTCAACAAAGAGCCCCAGGCATGTGGCGATGCTTGCGCTCCCAATTGTTTCAATTCCGGCATCAATTTCCTCCAATTGGTAAAACCAAGCCCTTCAATATCGGTCAAATGTACATCCAAAAGCTTTTGCTCAAAGAGTTGCCGCAACAATACGGGATCCGGATCTGCCTCTCCGTCGGCCAGCAACGTACTGATACCTTCACTTCGAACATAACTCCGCAGTTTTTTATAATCAACAACCGTTTCATGAAACGGTTCTTCAATCCAAAATAAATCCACGGTGGGTATCCCTTTGAGGTATTGGATAAATTGGTCAACCGAAAATCCATTATTTCCATCCACTAAGATCCTACAATCCGGAAAGGCTTCTGCAACCGCATTCGTCACCTCAATATCTCGCTGCAACCCTTCTTTAAATGGCATCCATTTATGGCCTCGCCCGATTTTTAACTTAAACTGCCTGTATCCAACACCATAGTCGTACTTACATTCTTCCAAGATACGATCGATTCCTGCCGGTTTATCTTTAGGTTCCAAATCATCGAAATAAATCATACCGCTATAATAATCTGTTATAAACGGTTTCTCTCTTCCAAGCAACTGGTATACTGGCTTTTGTAATATCACGCCTGCGAGATCATGTAAAGCGATATCAAAAGGGATATACCTATCCTCGGAGATACCACTATTGACAGCAAACACTTCTGAAACTTTTTTTCCCAACATATCGCTAGCTATACTTTCTGCATCCCGTTTCGATCCACGCAGCGAAGCCCATCCCATAGCCCCTTGATCTGTTCTTATCACACAAATCTCGACGTTTGGACCATATCCATGAAGATCAAGGCGAGCATTTTTTCCAACCAGACGCGGATACTTCAGTTGTACGTTCGAAAATTTTATCTCCTGGATACGATGATAGTCCAACTCTTTCTCTCGATCGGAAAAGTTCGGAAACGATGTTAGTGTCGTCCCAAATATGTCACCGTTATAAAGTGTAGCAGATGCAATTCCGAGGTTTAGCGCTTGTAAGAATGTTCTTCGTTTCATAGTTAACTTCTTTCGTGTGTTTAAGAAAATGGTTTATTTCGGTTATTATCGTCTAAATAAATAGGCGTATTAAAGATTTGCATTCCATCGGGTTATATCCGCCGAAACTTAAAATCTTTTCAGTAAATATACATGGTAACCTACACTCTTTTATAGCAACTACAGTTCAATAGATTGACAATTTGTATCAAAAAAAATCAATTAAATGTTTTTACAGGACGGAGAAATTAGTTTTTGAACCTAAATAATTACTTTGATGCCCCATAGACAAAACTGCGGTTTTTAACTGACCCTATTAAAAAAACAAAAGTGTTTACCTATCGAAAGAAATTTAATTCTCGCACCCCCGTCACAAATACATTTATCTTCGGACCCTTCTCAATTAGTGATATGATCCGTTTTTGTTCTGGAAAATTCTATGCCTACCCGAGAATAGTGACCCGAAGAAATAAGGCATTAAAACCCACCTAGATTTCTTCGGATTAATTACATAAACTATTAATTCATGTTCAACGACGCTGGTCCGAATTCTTCAAAGTGAATAGCCTCTCTAGGAACACCATTCCCCACGAGATAGTCATAGTGTTTCGCAATAAATGGAGCCGGACCACAGATATAGTATTCAGCCTGTTCGTGTAAAACATGCTCCTTAATCCTTGCTAATTCCACCCATCCCTTGTGAACAACTCCACTCTCCTCTTCGAGGTCATCGTAAAAAATATGTGGCCTAACATTAGAGAATGTATTTGCAATTTCCTTAACGCGGTCTTTAAATGCATGTACAGCCTCATTTCGACAACCGTGAATCCATGTGATAGGGTTGTTTTGACTGCGTTGCTCACTCAACAACTTTTCTAGCATTGCGATCAATGGTGTTTGTCCTACCCCCCCACTAATGAATACTTTTGCCGATATTGACCCTTCGTCCAAGATAAACACTCCCGCAGGAGCAGAAAGATCAACGATATCACCTTCATTAACAAAATCATGTAAACGGTTGCTAATCATTCCATCGGGATGTGTACTTCCACTTTCGCGCTTGACTGAAACACGATAGAATTCTCCGTTTGGCGCGCAAGATATACTGTATTGACGTGGCTGTAAAAGATTCAGTTCCGGAAGAAACAAACGCAAGCTAATATATTGCCCTGGTTTATAGTCAGCAACGGCTCCACCATCGGCAGGATAAAGATAAAACGAAGTAATTTCGTTCGACTCTTTAATCTTTTTACGTACCGTAAATGGCCTCCATCCTGCCCAACCTCCCACTTTGTCAATTTGCTTTTGATATAAATCTTTCTCGTGGCCTGTCATTAGGTCTGCGAGTTGACCGTACGCTACTGTCCATGCATCAACCAATTCAGGTGTCGCGGCCTCTCCCAACACCTCCCCTATGGAGGCAATTAAATGTCTCCCGACTATCGCATAATGTTCAGGACGTATATCAAGACTTGTGTGCTTATGTCCTATATTGTTTATTACGGGTAACAACACCGATGGATCATCTATATGTTCAGCATAGGCTAAGACAGCTGTTGCTAGGGCCGTCTGTTGTTTACTATTTTGCTGATTACCCATATTAAATACGTGTTTTAATTCGGGGTTATGGTCGAACATACGTTTGTAAAAATGCGTAGTTAACAATACACCGTGTTCTTTCAATACTGGCACAGTGGCCTTTACCAATTGTTTTTGTTCTGTTGTCATATTAATTGTTAAAAAAATAAAAGACATTTTTGTCCTCTATTGTGATAAAAAAATTTTTCTACTTATTTAAAGTTAACTGCCCACGAATTAATTCGTTATCGAACTGACTTATACTAGTCTTGTATAGCATATTTGTGATACGATTGCGTACGTTTTTAAAATCATTATGTAATGGGCACGGGTTTAGCTCAGAGCAATAGCTTAATCCCATCGCGCACCCCGTGAATATCTCATCGCCATCGATTGCGGTGACTATATCGGAAAGTGGTCGCTTAAAACTATCAGCGTCAATATAAAATCCGCCGTTTGGACCTTTTACGGAATGGACAATCCCCGCTTTCGCCAATTTTTGTAGAATTTTAGCCAAAAAAGGTTCCGGCGAATCTATACTAGCCGCTATTTCCTTTATTCCAGCCTTATACCCTTCATGTGTCCGTTGCGATATATAAAATACGGCACGAATTGCATATTCACATGTTTTAGAAAATATCCCCATGATCGTTTTTTTAGTTTTCGCGTATAACAACTTTGCTTATACTCCGATTCCCGATTTCGCTTGGTCCTTAGAACCTTTATGAATGCTCAGCCGTACGATACTACGCTCAATCGCAATTAAGTCATGTGGGATATTTGCCTCCAACGCAACTAATGCTCCTTGTTTGAGTATATGGCGTTCATTTACAAAACCAAAATCGATAATACCCTTAATAATATGCACAACAATAGGAAATTGCGATTCATGCTTTTTCATCTGCTGCCCCTGGTCAAAGACTATCCGAAATTCTTTCACTGAGTTATTTTCTAGCAATAACTCAACGGATGGTCGGCCATCGCGGTATTCAATTTTATCTAATATCGAAATTATCTTCATATCAAAATAAGCTATCAATATACTAACCGTCTTACTGCTGTTGAAGTCTGACGTCTCAAATACAAAGATAGAAAGTAGTTTTAAAATAAAAGACTAAAAAGTCTTTTATTTTAAAACTACTTTAATAATTAAAATTCTTCCTCTCGTACTGACCTCTCTGCCAATTCAATTAACGATCTGTTTATGCAAACATATCAACTCTGTCTTTATATAAATTCCAAAAATTGTAATCAGTTAAAGGGGCATCGACGACGCCGAGTGCTCTGCCAATCGTCACAACCTGCCCCCTATGATAAGCCGCATGATACGTCAGCTGCTGAACATATTCAAATTTCGAGAAATTACAAGTAAACCACTCGTTTTTTATTTCAACAGTTTTAAGCAACTCCTCTTGATCAAGTTCCTTGAAATAAGAGACTAGAAGTCTAGAGCTACCAATTAGCGAATCAAATATTTGACCCCTATCTAAATCTGTTACTTCTCTCTCAACAGCTATATCCTGCTGTTCCTTGATGACGGACCACCAATACTCTTGGGTTTGTAAAATGTGATGCAAAGTATGTAGAATACTTGAGAAACTCGATTCTACGTGCGTCGTCAACAGGATATCGCTTTTGTCCGACAACCATTTATAGTACTGTTCGTTAACCCATAAATTATATTCTAGGCTGTTTAAGATAATTTGTTTTAGGTACATGTTTTTCAGTTTAATTCCTTTAACAAAAATACCCAGGAGATTGACAACAGTATGTCAGCATCCGATAAAAAATCTATTAAACAAATTGCTTTTCATTTAAAAACACAGATTCAATAACAGAAAGAGCCGTATTCAGCTGCTCCGTGGTGTGCAAGGCCGAGAGACTCATTCGAACCCTAGCATCTTTTTTAGAAACAGCAGGGTACAATATCGCATTCGCGTAAATTCCTTTTTTGAAAATTGCTTTGTTCATAGCGACAGTTAGATGCGGGTCTTTTAATTTAAGAGGGAAAATTGCTGAACTCGTCGTACCAATATCAATGCCTATGTCTAGCAATCCAGAACGGAAGTGGGCCATATTTTGTCGCAATTTTTCTTGCCACTGTGGTTCTTCATCGATCAGTTCTATTGCTTTAACGATTCCCAAACTAACTGGGCCAGCGGTAGCGGAAAATATTTGCTGGCGAGATTGGAACTTCAAAAATGCCGCATTCTCGGCGCTACAGATCACATATCCTCCAATGGCACCAAAGGTTTTACTAAATGTACCTGTAATAAAGTCCACTTCTTCCAAAAGTCCTGCCTCTTCTAACGCCCCTCTTCCGGTCTTACCTATTACACCTACACCGTGTGCATCGTCAACCATGACATAAGCTCCATACTTTTTACATAACGCAACGATTTCCTTCAACGGCGCAACATCTCCGTCTTGTGAGTAAACGCCATCTACAATAACCATACGCGTACGGTATTTATCTACTGTATTCTGCAGTATACGTTCTAAGCTTTCAGTGTCGTTATGTAAAAATGTTTTCTTGTTGGTCAAAATACATCCCTCATGGACGCTGGTATGAACAGCCATGTCAACTATGGCAATATCTTCTTTCTGTAATAAGCTTTGTAAAGATGCGCTATTGGCGGTGTACCCTGTCGTATAAATAACAGAACAATCTTCTTGTCTACCGAAAAATGCTGCAATCTTTTTTTCTAATAATCTATGATAATCAAAAAAACCACCTATTAACGGAGAAGCCCCCGCACCGGTACCGTACCGTTCAATGCCTTCAATAGCAGTTTGTTTAACTTTAGGATGCTGCGTAAAACCTAGATAATCGTTAGACACAAAACTAATAAAAGAATCTCCGTGCTTACTTTCAAGAGTCATATTCGCATTGCAGCCACTCTTACCAACAATACGATAACTTTGGAAATCATCAAATCCCATATGCGTGAGATACTTTTTAAAAATCTTCGAACGGTCATTAAGATCTAATTCGGGGATATTTTCAAAATCTTTAAAAGTAAGTTTATCAAAATTCATGTTGTGTCAGTTTTATTGATTAAAAAATTATATTAGGTAGAAAATCTAGTTAAAATTATCATTTTTGCATGAAATAGATGTAATTAAATTAAATTATTTTTTTAAACATAAGATTGTTTGATATTTTCCACAAGTTGTCGCATTAAAATTATTAATCATTTAATATACAAACCCTTATAATTTAACAAAACCACTTATCAATACTGATTTTCCAGCGATAGCACGGCAGGTCTATTACATAATTCAAAATCGCCGTATGTTAATCAAAGTTTCTTATATTTAAATAAAAAAGAATCAGTTTATGACAACAATTACGAACAAAGAAGGTAAAAAAGGATTATTCGAAATTTTCGAAGATGGACAACTTGCAGGAGAAATGAGCTACACTTGGGCAGGAAATACAAAATTTATAATCGATCATACAGAAGTGTTCTCGGGAAATGAAGGAAAAGGATTAGGCAGAAAGCTTGTTATGGCCGGAGTTGATTTTGCTCGCGATAAGGACGTCAAAATTTTACCGTTATGCCCATATGCCAAAAATGTATTTGATAAAACGCCAGAAATTAAAGACGTCTTATTTTAAAGAAAAAATCACCTTGCTACCTTGTAACATATAGAGAATATTACTTTTGTTGCCCTAAGTCCGAGCGATATACCACCCCGTTAAAACCAGTGATTGAGTCCGGGAGGTTCCGATGCGGAATTTGCTGATGATCTTCGGCATAAAAGCCTCTAATTGCCCTAAAATCGACACCAGATCCCTTTGGAATATCGATAATACTATAAGATTTGGAACCCTCTAAACTTTGTCCCAACAACCGCCTCGGCCCACCGCCTAAACACCCATTGTGTAGCAGAATTACATTATTTTTTACACCCGGAAAATAGGCATGTTGATGCCCCGATACATAGATCTGAACATTATATCTTTTTAAAAATGCAATCGTCTGATCTGCTCTGTCAAGCACTTCACCGGTTTTATTTTTTGACTCCACAATTGCATATAATGGTAAATGCCCCATAACAACTCTCGCCCGCGCGGAGGTCGCAAGCGTCGAGGTAAGCTGCTGTTCCATCCATGAGACAACGTTTGCAGGAATAATTGAGGAGGATGCATCCCAACTAATGAAAAAGACATCATTCTGTCTATAGGAAAAATAATACGGGTAGTTCGTATCATCAACGAAATCTAGATTTGTTTTATCTTTTTGCTCTTTCCAAAATATAGAAGCCTCTGCTCTGTCATTCTTAAAATTTGGTGAGGCATCGTGATTTCCCATTGTAAACGCAAATGGGATACCTCTAAGAGTGATAGGATCAAACACTTCGCGGGCGAACCCGTGCCACATCGCTCGAATTTCCTGACGAGTTAAACTAGCTTTTTGACCCGCAACCATATCTCCTCCACAAAGAATAATATCAGGTTTAATAGAGTCGATTTTCGCTACAACCTCACGCACGTCCGAACTATAAGTAATCGAACCATAGGAATCATTTAAATCGGAGATAACCATAACGCGCATATTATCACCGCTATCTGTCGCCCGCTCACTTTGCGCAAAACACGGAAAACAAAGAAATGTCGTAAAAACGGCTATTTGATATATCAGAATTTTCATAAAGAGTAGACGCATTTAAGAAAGTTACAAAAAAACATAAAAAGATAAAGGACTAGGTGAAAATAGATATACACTCGCCCATAAGAAAGAAAGTTTTATTTTACACACCTCAACAAAAAAAATTAACCCGAGAACTTTCGCCAGCGGGTTAACTTTTATAACATAATTTTCATAAGCTATATCCGCAGACGGGCTGCCTTCCGGATATACAACAAAACTACACATTAAATACATTCTTTAAAATATTTTTTTTTAAATAATTTGGTAAAAATAAAGATACAATATTTAATCAATAATTAAACAAACAAACCTAAATACGCTAAAAACAGAGTATTTAACATCTTTTAACACTTTTAATTTCTTGAAAAGAAAAATATAACTACACGTATATTAAAATACTATAAGATAAATTAAATACAACCTACAAATGGCTGCAATATTTCATCACACTATTCTTTTTTAGCAAAAAAAACGTTTTAGTATAAATTATTGGTTATCTTTTTTTCACGCAGAAAGAAATTAGCTTCTAATCCGCAAAAAGAAGTTACCAATGCAACCATCAACGTCTTTCATAAATATCAGAATAAACTATTAAAATTCACCCAAACAGTTCATAGTTCGCGGCAATTACAAAACTAAAAAACAGAACGTCGTCAGCTACACTGATACGATATGGCAACTTAAAATGTTCGCTAAAATACTCCAACATAATATGAGCGACTATTTAGTATTTAGATATAACGACCGCTCCTCCTTCTTTGCGCATCTCTAGCGTTAAAACAAACTCGACATAAATATCATCTATACGCCGGCATTCAACCAACGGGGTAAAGCAAATTCTTCTAAAAGATGTGCTAATTTATATTGACGATAAGTATCCCTAGTTAACCATACGATCTCTTCTATTTCCGATTTTGCAGAAATCTTAAACGGATCAAAAATATGTAACAAAAAAATATTAGCCTCAACCATAGTATGCTTTTCGTTTACCGCGATAGCTCGATGAGAACCTATAAAATGCAAATCCGTTAACTGAATCGCTAGCCCCAGCTCTTCATTCAGCTCTCGCGCCAATGCTTCAGGATAAGTTTCATTCGGTTCAATTTTACCTCCCGGCATCATATAATATAACGACTTCTTCTTTCGCACTGCCAGTAATCGACCTTCTAGGTCCATTATCATTACCGTAGCTAAATTGATTGTATCCATATTAAACTTGATTTATAATTTCCAACTTCGCCAATAATATACCCCTTCTCAAAGGCCTAGTTAAGAAATTAAATCTTTGTCAAACAAAGGTATTAAATACCAGAAAAGAAAGTACTATTTTTGAGGAATGCTCAAAAAATCATTCGCCCCTGTTATTGCTACTAATCCTAAAATTTTAATTTTAGGGAGTCTCCCTGGAGACCGCTCACTAAAAGAAAATGAGTATTATGCCCATCCACAAAACCGATTTTGGCCGATAATAACGGATATTTTGAACGCCAACCCTGGGCTCGATTACAATAAACGCATCCACTTGTTGCAAACCAGCGGAATTTGCCTATGGGACGTCTGTGAAACTGCACTGCGCATGGGGAGCATGGATACTGACATCCTTAAAGAAACACCGAACGATATCTCTACCTTACTCGATAAAAACCTGTCAATATTCGCAATTTTGTTTAATGGCAAAAAAGCGGAGCAACTGTTTGATCGGTATCATCGGCGCCGTGCGAATCTACAATACTTTACCCTCCCCAGTACAAGTCCAGCAAATGCTCGATACCGTAGAGATCAGCTAGTTCAGGCGTGGGACATCATTTCTGAACTGCTACGCTCCGATAACTAAAAATCCACCAGTTGAATGTCATTTGTGAAACAAATCGTCCAATAAATGTTATACTGGATACTTTTTAAACAGAAGGTTATAAGAATATCATTGTGTTTGTTATTTTTGCAAACGAGATGTCAGATTTAAAATACAACCAAAGAGGTGTGTCCGCAGGAAAAGAGGATGTACACAATGCGATAAAAAATATCGACAAAGGACTATTCCCGAAAGCCTTCTGCAAAATCATACCAGATATTTTAGGCGGTGATGCTGCTTGGTGCAACATTATGCATGCTGATGGCGCCGGTACAAAATCGTCCTTAGCATACATCTATTGGAAAGAAACCGGTGACATCTCGGTATGGCGAGGTATTGCACAAGACGCGATCATAATGAACGTTGATGATCTTCTTTGTGTTGGCGCTGTTGACAACATACTACTTTCTTCAACAATCGGAAGAAATAAAAATCTCATTCCAGGCGAAGTTCTGGCTGAAATCATTAATGGCACGGAGGAAATTCTTGCTGAATTACGTGGATTAGGACTAGGTATTTACTCTACAGGTGGGGAAACAGCTGACGTCGGTGATTTAGTACGCACCATTATCGTTGACAGTACCGTCACCTGTCGAATGAAACGGGATCAGGTCATTTCCAATCATAATATTAAAGATGGAAACGTGATAGTTGGTTTAGCTTCCTCTGGACAAGCAAGCTACGAAACGGAATATAATGGTGGCATGGGTTCAAATGGATTAACTTCCGCTCGACATGATGTCTTTCATAAATATGTTGCTGAGAAATATCCCGAGAGTTACGATCCGGCAGTACCTTATGAGCTGATATTTTCGGGGAGCTGTAAACTAACTGACGAGATTCAAGTGGAAACGGGTGAGCGCGTTACAGCCGGCAAGCTAGTACTCTCTCCAACACGTACCTACGCACCCGTTATTAAATCCATCTTAGATAAATATCGTAAACAGATCGATGGAATGGTACATTGCTCGGGCGGAGCGCAGACTAAAGTACTTCACTTTGTCGACGAAGTTCATATAATTAAAGATAATTTATTTCCGATTCCAACACTTTTTAATCTTATACAAGAACAGTCCCAGACACCTTGGGAAGAAATGTACAAAGTTTTCAATATGGGACATCGCATGGAGCTTTATGTGCCACAAGAAATTGCAGAGAGCATTATCAACATTTCGGAATCCTTTGGTATCCCGGCGCAAATTATTGGTCGAGTTGAAAAGTCTGAATCAAAAAAAGTAACCATTCGCTCTGAATTTGGCGAGTTCATCTACGAATAACTATGGTCGTCCTCAAGGATAAACCCATAATCGGCGCTGTTGAAGTTGTAGACCTGCCAGAGTTAGGACTGTACAACATTTATGCAAAGATAGACACCGGGGCTGAAACATCAGTACTCCACTGTGAACACTTTGAGGTGTTTGAAAAAAATAACCACCGATATATCCGTTGTTACGTCAACGAGCATCCAGAAAGCCAGTCGGAAAATCTCATGACGTTAACCTTTCTTATCCATCGGGAACGAGAAGTAAAAAATTCATTTGGTCAAGCTGAAACGCGGCATATCTTTATTACCAAGATTAGATTGTTTGACACCCTATTCGACATAAAATTATCTGTAAGAGACCGTTCAACGATGTCTTACCCGATGCTGCTTGGCAGAAACTTTATAAACGGTAAGTTTCTGGTTGACGTATCCAAAAAAGAGCTAGCAAAAAATAGCCTTTAAAACTTATTCTAGATTTATCTGTTCTTAACCTTAAAAGAATTATCCAGTGAACATCGCCGTATTATCGACGAATAGAAATCTCTATTCAACCAAACGCTTAGTCGAGGCAATCGAAGCATCAGGACACGAAGCTCAAGTTATAGACCACAGTAAATGCTACGTGGGCATACAACAGGGGAAACCTACTATACATTACAGGGGCCACGACTTAGCGCATATAGACGCAATAATTCCACGAATTGGTAACTCTTTAACATTTTATGGTTCTGCCATTGTGCGTCAATTTGAGGTAATGGATGTCGTCTCAGCGAATCCTAGCCAAGCAATTACCCGGTCTCGCGACAAACTTCGTTGCATGCAAATCCTATCTGGCGCTGGCTTAGGTTTACCCATAACAGGGTTTGCACGGTCTGTTTCCGATGTAGACGACCTAATTAGTATGGTCGGAGGTGCTCCATTAGTGATCAAATTATTAGAAGGCACTCAAGGTATCGGCGTCGTATTAGCGGAGACAAAAAAAGCGGCTTCCTCAGTAATAGAAGCTTTTTACGGCCTGGGAAACAATATACTAATACAGGAATATATCAAAGAAGCAAAGGGCACCGATATTCGCGCATTTGTCGTGGATGGAAAAGTTGTGGGCGCGATGAAAAGAACCGCTAAAGAAGGCGAATTCCGCTCCAATTTGCACCGTGGAGGGTCGGCCGAAATTGTAAAATTAACCAGAGCAGAAAAAGAGACTGCAATATCCGCGGCAAAGGCCATGGGATTGACAGTTGCTGGTGTAGACATGCTTCCCTCTGCCCGAGGACCTCTAATCCTTGAAGTGAATTCTTCGCCTGGTCTAGAAGGAATTGAGGCAGCCACTGGAAAGGACATTGCAATTGAAGTGGTCAAATATCTAGAACGGCAATATGCAGTAAAACAGGCCGCAAGACCGGCAACGGTAAAAAGAAAAGTCAAGAAAGAAA
>NZ_JABMCQ010000140.1 GCF_013179575.1 Sphingobacterium shayense
CGCACTTTCTGTAGACTAACATAAAAAAAAACTTAAAAGGTTGCGCGTCATCTCTCGGTAATTCATCTGAAATTTCTAGTTTTGGCAAACTAAAATTTAACCATGCAATTTAGATCGATAAGTTTATTGGCTTTACTTCCTTTGCTTTCACAGGCACAAGACACGACCAATATACGTGAAGTTATCATCAATCAAAACCGATTACAGATTCCCTTTCATCAGGATAATCGTAACATAGAAATCATCACCGCAGAGCAAATTAACAGACTGCCTGTGAAAAACATCAATGAAGTATTAGGTTTATTAAACGGTGTAGATCTTCGTCAACGTGGACCACTAGGCACGCAAGCAGATATTAGTATAGATGGAGGTAGTTTTGATCAAACCCTCGTACTGGTCAACGGGGCAAAAGTTTCCGACCCACAAACCGGACATCACAGCCTCAACCTGCCGATCCCTCTCGATGCGATTGAACGCATCGAAGTACTTCGCGGAGCTGCTGCACGTATTTATGGCGCCAACGCATTAACAGGTGCGGTAAATATCATCACACGTCAGGTAACCAATACATCGGTTCAAGCAAATATATACACAGGATCATCCTTCAAAGAGCGTGAAGAAGAAGGTAAACAGGGCATATATCACCACTTTGGCACCCAAATCGGGGCAAGCTGGTTAGGAAAGCAGCAACAACATCAGGTCTTTTACAACAAAGAAAAAACCAACGGCCAGCGTTACAACACCGCAGGCGATATTGATAAAATTCTGTACCAAGGACAGACAACGCTTAACTCTAGCAACCAAATTGAGTGGCTAGGAACTTACATGTATAATGATTTTGGAGCTAATGGATTCTATGCGTCGCCCGGCGACAAAAACTCCAAAGAAATTGTTGAGACCGTGTTCGCGAGCATCAGCTCCAATCACCAACTTAATGATAAACTGTATGTTAGTCCCAGAATAAGCAACAGATACAATGAGGACGACTATCGTTATTTCGGGGATGATATCAGCACAGGCCGCTCCTTGCATTTTAATAACAGTTTTGCTGCAGAAATAAATTCCCGGTATGTTACTTCCTTCGGCGATTTCGGTTTAGGTTTAGAATCTCGCCTTGAAAAAATAACGAGCTCAAACATGGGCAGCTATAACCGAGATAACCACGGCGCCTATACCGAATTTACGACCGATAAAATTGACAATTTAACCTTGAATGTCGGCGCCTATCTGAACTACAACAGCCAATTTGGCTGGCAGCTGTATCCCGGCTTCGATGTTGGGTATCAACTGAACAAAGAATGGAAGGTTATTATCAATGCTGGATCAAGCCAACGCATACCTACTTTCACAGACCTCTACCTTCAGCAGACAGGAAATATCGGAAATCCGAAACTAAGAAGCGAAAACGCGTGGCAAATTGAAGGCGCTATAAAATACGAGAATGAGCACATTATCGCTCATGCAAGTTATTTTTACCGTAAAATAGACGACTTCATTGATTGGTTGCGCGCAAATGAGCAAGAACCCTTCCAACCTTTTAACATGGGAGGAAACAAAGTTAACGGGATAAATACGAATTTTAGTTACACTCTTTCCGCTGGGGCCTTTTCCTATAGCGCAAACGTCGGATACAGTTATCTAGATCCTACCTTAATACCAGTGAAAGGATTTTCTTCAAAATACACCCTAGAAAACTTAAAACATCAAGCTAAGCTCCTATTAACAGCAAGCACTTCTGATTGGAATGTTTCTCTCGCCAATAGGTTTAATCAACGTATTTCTGATAATTCTTATTTATTAACTGATCTTCGGCTAGGATATAACCTTACTCCGTTTACAATCTATAGTGATGTACAGAACTTATTCGATCAGACCTACGTAGAATCCGGTGCTATTCCGATGCCCGGGCGTTGGTATTCTTTAGGTGTGAAATACCACTGGCACAAAAAAAATAATTAAAATACGACTTAGCCGAGCAAAAAGATTGACTCGGCTTTTTTATTTTCTGGCGGTGAATGCAATATTTTCACCGACCTTAGTAGGTACTTTACCTATTTTTTCTTTTAACTTACCTAATTTCTATAAAAACAAACTCTTGATTACCTTTCCTTTGCTGAACACTAAACAATGAGCAATGGGATGGTTCACAGCATTTAAACGTAAAACAGAAACCGACTTAGTTGAGCAGTCCAATACAGAAACTGCACCCCCTAAAGTTGATCAATCGCAACTTAACGGATCGTCGGTTCACGACAATCAAGGAATATTTTTAATCTATGCTTTTCTTCAGCAGGACTTCGAAGACCGTGGTTTCAATGACGCCTTAGTAAGTGCCGATGAGGGCTATAAAAACGACAACATCAAACTCATCAAGTACGATTTGGAGATACTTATACAGCAAGTCAAGACGTATCATCAATCACTAATGAAGGACATGCAATTTCATATCCATTCACGTTCACGGGCCGGACTTATCGATTTGGTTGACGAACTCAAAATAAAACAGACAGATCTGCAAGCGCACATAGAAAAAGTTTACCAATTCGAAGAAGCGCTTAACACCGATTCTGGCCTTTGCGAGCGCGCGATCCTCGCATACAAACGGGGATTCATGAAAGGGATGGCGTCAATTACACAAGCATATTTATTAACAAAAAAATTCTAAGGGATGAAAGATTGGTGGTTAAAATTCGGCTGCTTCCTAACAGGTTTCAACTATAATCTTGTTAAGAACTCCAGTGAACAGTCTTCTAAAAATGTGCGTAAATATACATCGGCCATGCTGCTAATCATATTGGTATGGTTTTTTATTGGCTTTAGTTTCGCAACCAGATATCTACACCTAGAACTATGGGGAGGTATGATCGGAGGGGTAATCATGAGTTTTGTAATCATTCAAATAGAACGCATCATCATTCTTTCGACAAAAGTGAGCTCTTGGTCGACGCTCTTCAGGGTATTATTGGCCATTGTGATGTCTATTTTAGGAGCATTCATCATGGATCAAATTACATTCAAAGACGATATCGAACTTCGTAAAGCGCAGGTGATGGACGATCGTGTAAAAATTGCGGTTAAGCAGTCTGAAAACGATCTACAAAAACAAATTGATGATCTTGATAAACACATTTCCACTACCACGCAAAAATATGAACAGGTAAGCAAGGAGCTCCAAAAAAATCCAGTTATTGTCACCAGCTACACTAATCGCAGTGTAACCACAGATAACCAAGGTAAAGCTATCAATAGTACCCGTTCAACGAACAAATCGGTTATGGAGAATCCAAAAAAATTGGAAATGGAGCAGTTACACAAACAGATTGAAACCCTGCAGACTAAAAAGTTTGAACTCTCCGCGTCCATCACGACCATCAAAGAACGTAAAGAAAAAGAACTCAAAGCCAAAACCGGTTTTTTAGATGAACTCACCCTCCTCCATGACGTAGTAACTTCATCCAGTATCGGAATATTCGTATATTTACTGTTCCTGTTATTTTTTCTGGCAATTGAACTCTTTGTTCTCGTTATGAAACTAACAGACAAAGAATCCGATTATGACAGGCTAGTTCAGCATCAAACAGCAATACGCATTCAGATGTTAGATAAATTAGGCACTACATAAACAATGAATAACTTATAAAATTCAATCAATTCACTTTAAAAATTATCCATATGTCAATCAAAGAAACATTTTTCGTGAACGGCGAAAACCTTTTAAAAAAGATTAAAGAAATCATCGCTGAGGGAAACGTAACAAAAATCAGTCTCTCTGACAAGTCGGGGAAAGAAATCATGAGTTTTCCGGTCACCATCGGTGTGGTGGGCGTTGTTTTTGCCCCTATTTTTGCAGCAGTGGGAGCCTTAGCTGCACTTTTAACCGAATGTAAAATCACAGTAGAAAAGAAAAAGGACGATGACAACATTAACCCAGAACCACCTGCTGAAAGCGGCACAACTGTAGAGGTGAAATAAGGCGTTGATCCAACGACCTCAAAAACCAAATGCCCGAGTTTTTGTTATTTATTAAGTGAATAAACAAAAATGTTATGGCAAAGTCTATTGGTGTGATCGTTGGATCACTACGAAAAGAATCATTCAACAGGAAGGTCGCTAATTATTTAGTCAAAAATCCTCCTGCTGACTGTACACTGGAAATAATTGAAATCGGCGATCTTAACCTATATAATCAGGACTTCGACGAAGGTGGGACACCTGCTGCATATGCACCGTTCCGTCAAAAAGTGAAGTCTATGAACGCTATCATCTTTGTCACCCCGGAATACAACAGGTCCGTACCCGGAGTATTAAAAAATGCTATCGATGTTGGCTCCCGACCGTATGGTCAAAGCGTATGGGAAGGCAAACCTGCACTAGTCGTGTCTTCGTCGATAAGTGGACTTAGTGGTTTTGGGGCCAATCACCACTTACGCCAATCGCTCGTTTTTTTAAATATGCCAGCGATGCAGCAGCCAGAAGTATATCTTGCGAACGTACAAGAATATTTTGACGAGAACGGAAACCTTACCAAAACTGAGACTGCAGATTTTCTAAAGAATGTGCTCCGATCTTTCGCAGATTTTGCTAGTCGTTAACACCTGTTTCCGATTTAAAACATAAAAGCTGAAAATCACAAATATATTTTCAGTCCACGCTTACTCCCCCATTTCGAATTTAAAGAGATGGAGAGAGTAGGCTTTTATTATTTCCGAATATACTGCCGATTATCGCATTAATATCCGTTGAGTTTAACAAACTATTTGGCTAGAATCGTGTTATTCTTAATAACTAAAGAAAGGCATTAAAATGGGTAATTTATTTCAGTTCCGGGTAAATAAATCCGAAAGCCCATATTGGGCTTTTGCAGTTCACGACAGCCACCAAATTGACGAACAGCTCCAACCTTATTTACAGATCGACGAGAAAACACGCTTCCGCGAGGAAGATCCCCATACGGGATGCATGGCAGAGCTGCCTATAAACCAGTTCCTGGTGAGCACATCTCGTTTTCAGCTGGATATCAATAGAAAAATTGAAGACGCAATTTACCTCCATCCTGACCAAGCTTGGGGTTTTTCGGTTTGGAACGACCTCCCCAAAGATATGATCCAGGCGCTTCGATCTGTATATAAGGATACTTATCAACAGATCGACGCGTTGATTGAAGAGACGATTGATCGATATGGGTACTTTATGGTTTGGGATATACACAGCTACAATGCAAAGCGAGAATCAGCGGATCAGCCAATTGATAAACAAGCTAATCCACAAATAAATTTAGGAACTTTTTACAATCACCCGAAATGGCGTAATACTATTGACCGCTTTATCGATAGCGTGGCCTCTCAACAATTTATGGAAGCCCCTATTGATATACGGGAAAATGTTAAGTTTAAAGGCGGCAATCTTGCCCAGCACCTAATCTCCAAATATGGTAAAAAAGGCTGTGTATTGTCAATTGAATTTCGAAAAGACTTCATGGACGAATGGACAGGCGTTCCTTATATGCCGCTAATACAATCATACAAACAACTTTTGCTACACGTACTTACAGATTTCAAAAGCAAGCAAATAGATGCCGCAGGATAAAATACTAACACAAATAAAAAAGGCAATATCCGATCGAGCGCCAATTCATACACAAATTCCAAATCAAGGAAAAATTGTGTTCAACAAAATAGTGCCCTATCTTTTCGTCTACCGTATTCCCCAGAACGGTAAAGATAGAATGCTGTCCGAATTAGCTAAATCTGAGCACGCAAGTATCATCTTCGATCCGGAGGCTGAGGGTGAGGACTTAAACAAATGGATTCCAATTATTTCCAAAGCGCTTGCGGACCAATTCGGGACCTGTTTACTTATCGAAGTATGGACAGCCTCTGAAAAACAAACCGAAGATATTGCGATACATCTTTCACAGAAAAATGCACTCGATCTCGCGGAATATCTTGCGAAAAATATCCGTAACGAAGCTCATGAGTTATTTGTCGATCTAAAAAAGACAAGCAAGCTTCCCTGCCCACCGAATCAGCCACCGATAATCGAGACAACCGCAGCGAAAGCGAACATTGTAATCGCATTAGGTATATCAATACGAAAGCGTTATCAAAGTACTGAAGGGAGACACTTGCCATTATTAGCACGTATTTTCAGGGAGTCCCTCGCAAAAAGTCTTTCCCGCCTTTTCTTTGAATTCGTTCGTCTGCATACGAATATCCGCGCCGCCCATTTTAAAATGAAGGTTCATGAAAGGCTTAACCAACAGATATACGAAATCGACAATGTGTTGCTCAGAGAAAGTACGAAGTTCGACTTTCTATTACTGACAACACCAATAAATGCCCATGAGGCTTGGCTACAGTATCAAAGTGATGGCTACAGAAAGACACCTACTTTTCATTACCGACCGATTCCGGTTGATCCCGATCTGGTTAAACGGAATTTATATAATCTACCCATCGAAGATATTTACGATCCGACGATTGCATACCTGTTCCGCGATAAACGCAGGGAACTCGACGACATGATGACCATGCTTGCCTCTCGCAATACACCTGATTTTAAATATGGTAGTCTGATGGTGTTCGGCAACGTCAGTGATGATCTATATGAAACGGCCAAAGCATTACTTATTGCGATTGACTCTACCCCGACTCTTGATCAAGAAGACACTGAGTACGTCCTCGCTCCGGAATTTGCCAAGCTCGCCGAACAAGAACTTGCTTTCTTACAACAACAGTCACCCAAGTTCGGTAGTACAGTACGTATACGTGATGACATATCTGGGGTAATGGTCAATCACGGTGTTCTTAATATCAGCAAACAATACAAAATATCGCGTAAGCGTGCCCTCGCCTTAATACAACACGAAGTGGGAACGCATATCATCACCTACTTTAACGGGAAAGAGCAGAATTTCAGCATATTTCGACAAGGTGTGCCTGGTTACGAACAGCTCCAGGAAGGACTTGCAGTGCTTGCCGAGTTTCTGGTCGGCGGGCTAACAAATGAACGTCTGAGAACACTTGCAGGACGAGTGCTTGCCGTTCGTCACATGTTGATGGGACATAGCTTCAATGATACTTTCAGTATGCTCCATGAAGACTTTAATTTCGGTATCAAAACCTCATATAGCATGACGATGCGTGTATTCCGGTCGGGAGGACTAACCAAAGACGCAGTTTACTTACAAGGGTTTATTGAACTCATCCGATATATACAGAATGGAGGTGATTTAAAAATTCTTACGATCGGCAAGATACGAGAAGACTATCTTCCTATAATAAAAGACCTTATGCAGCGCGGTATCCTAAGGCAACCCGCTCTTACCCCTAGATATTTGCAACCGCCCTATATTGATAAACTAAATAATCTACAACTTTTTAGCAGCATTTTCAAAATGATAAATTATTAACATCGACATATGACAATAGCATTTTTGATCAACCAGACGCATAAAGAACTTAGCGGATACACAACAACATATTTGGCATTAACAGCTCATCGACGTAGCCATAAGATACTTTACATTGGCCTTGCTGACTTTGCCTACCATGATGAAAATACAGTAGGTGCACATTGCCGCGTATTAGAGTCTTCCGATCGAGTCACCGACCACAAAGATTTGATGCGTATTTTACGTAAAAAAGAAAAAAAGTTTATCACTTCGGACCAAATTGATTTACTTTGGATACGTCATGATCCGGTCACTGATATGATTGCTAGACCTTGGGCATCACCGACAGCGCTCCAGTTTGCACAGCTAATGAAACGCCAGGGGACTTGGGTGATTAATGATCCCGATCAATTGATGCAAGCGACCAACAAGATGTATTTGGAATACTTTCCCAAAGAAATTCGTCCGAAAACTCTTGTAACACGTAGTTATGAAGATGTAGTCAACTTTTTGGAACAACAAAAAGACAAAATCATCCTAAAACCACTTACTGGATCGGGTGGGAAAAATGTTTTTATGGTAAAAAAAGGTGAAAAGCATAACTTAAAACAAACCGTCGAAGTCATCGCGCGGGACGGTTACCTGCTCGCACAAGAATACCTCCCTGCTGCAGCCAAAGGTGATATAAGATTCTTTTTGCTTGATGGAGAGCCTGTACTCGTAGATGGGAAATATGCAGCCATTTCGCGGGTGCAACAAAAGGGAGATATCCGCAGCAATATTCACCAGGGAGGCAGTGCCAAGGTAGCACGCATCACAAAAAAGATCCTAGCGACAATAAGCCAAGTAAGTCAGAAGCTGAAAGACGATGGTATGTATTTCGTTGGCCTTGATATCGTCGGCAACGTGATCATGGAAATAAACGTATTTAGTCCAGGAGCATTGATACATGCTAGTAAATTAAACAATGTAGATTTCCTCACATACGTTATTGCTCATTTAGAAAAAAAGTTCGCCCAACGGCAGAAAGCAGAACATGAATTAAACAAAACACTTTAACAAACTACAAGACAGCAACTTGACATATGACAACAAATTAACAAGAAGGGTAAAAATAAAAAATAAGTTCTTAGATTTGAGAGAAAAATATACGCTAACAAGAACTTAATCTACTACTATGAAAGTACTAAAATTTATCCTCTGTCTACTGTTTGGCTTGATGCTGATTTTCGCTGGTGTAACAAAATTCATTCCTAACATGCCTATGCCTGAACAGACTGCAGAACAGTTAAAAATACATGAAGCATTTTTAACACTAAGTTGGATCACACCACTGGTTGGAATATTTGAAATAATTGGGGGCATTCTATTTATCATCCCACGCACGCGCGCTTTGGGCGCTTTAGTATGTTTACCAATCGTTGTCGGCATTTTTACCCATACAGTTACATTTGATCCCAGTGGGCTTGCGTTCGTGCTACCTCTTGTTTTAATCAATCTTTGGGTTATATGGGATAATAAAAAGAGATACATGATTTTGGTACAACACGATAGTGTCGGGACCGAATCATAAAACGATTCTAACAAAAGAAGGATTAAATTTGCAAATAACACTTCGTTTAATCCTTCTTTAAAATTTCATCATGGTCAAAACGATAACTATTCAGGGGAATAAGATACACGACATACCATCATTCTACGAGCATATCAACGAACTTTTTATGCGGGGCGTTGATTGGAATCTAGGGCAGAGTCTTGACGCACTAAACGATCTTTTATACGGCGGATACGGGATCATCGAAGGCAACGAAGCTATTAATTTAATCTGGTTAAATTTCGAGAAAAACAGGGTTGATTTGGGGTATGAGCTAACATTAGAGCATTATCAAAAAAAACTGTTAAAGCCTAGCGTATTTAATATAGATTTCATACAATCGAAAATCGATGAGTTACAACAAGGAAAAGGAATGACCTACTTCGAAATTATTCTTGAAATTATTAGCGAACATACTAATATAACGCTGATTCCCAAATGATACATTTGAGATAACGTCCCCTCCGGTTTCACTATATTCGGAGGATAATCGAAACCACTGTTACAACATAAATAAAATTCTGGCTTTCTCGCTAGCTCTCGCTGTCTCCTTGGGAGATTTGCAAAAAATCACGTATATTCAGAAGACCTTTAAAATTTCCGACCATGCAAAACATCAAAAAAGAAGACATTAACGAGGAGATATTTATCATTTACAACGATTATGCTCACAACCGTATTTCTAGGCGTGCATTCATGCAAAAGCTCTCACTTTATGCAGTGGGCGGTTTAACAGTACCGGCCTTACTCAGTTTCCTTAGTCCAGACTATCAAAGCACATTGCAAGTAGCAAAGGATGACCCCGACATTCAAACTGACTATATCACCTATTCCTCTCCTAAAGGCGGAGGTGAGATCAAAGGATTACTAGCAGTCCCTGTAAAAATTACGAAAAAACTGGGTGCCGTTGTAGTCGTTCATGAAAACAGAGGTTTAAATCCATATATTGAAGATGTTGCACGACGGGCCGCAAAAGCAGGTTTCCTGGTCTTGGCACCTGATGCTCTAACACCGCTTGGCGGATACCCTGGCAACGACGATGATGGTCGCGAATTACAAGCCAAGCGAGAAGGAGATTCCATGTTAGAAGACTTTATAGCAGCTGCTAATTATTTAAGTAGGCATGAACGTTCCAATGGAAAAGTAGGTGTTGTCGGATTTTGTTTCGGAGGATGGATATCCAATATGATGGCAGCGCGAATGCCAAACTTGAAAGCTGCTGTGCCATTTTATGGCAGACAGGCTCCTTTAGAAGAGGTTCCTAATATAAAAGCTCCATTATTATTGCAGTTTGCGGAACAGGATGAAGGTGTTAACAAAGGCTGGCCCGCCTACGAAAAAACGTTGAAAGCCAACAACAAAAAATATACAGCCCATAGTTATCCCGGTACACATCACGGATTTCACAACGACAGTACACCGCGTTTCGATCCCCAAGCAGCGCAACTAGCATGGGACAGGACGATCGAATTTTTCAATATTCATTTAGCATAATATTAACAACGGACGAACTAAGAACGGCCGTTGTTAATATTAATAACTATTGTTTAAGGGATCTACTACTGAATCCTATTTATGGCGAATGTGTTTTCCAAAAAAGCTAAGCACCTTTTGTTTATCATATCCAGTACCATCCTCTAAAGAGCCACTATCGTGGATTTCTAGCACCTCACCCTTTTGATTCATAACAATGAAAAAAGGGTAACCTAACTTCGATCCTTCGGGTGCGTATTTTTTAAAAACCTCTTCGTTATTATTCTCTTTAGAGAAATTTAAATGGTAATAAAGGAAATTCTTTTCCAGGAAAGTTGCAATGTCGATATCGCTCTGTATATAATTGTTAAAACGCAAGCACCAAATACACCAATTTCCTCCCGCTTGCAAAATAATATTTTTGTTTTCCGAATTTGCCCGTTCTACAAGCCTGTCAATATCATCCTGTGCATCTGCTTTTGGATCATAAGGTTTAACCAGTGCATCTCTTTCCACTGCGGGTTTATTTTGTGCATAGGCAGTTTGATAAAATCCAAGCCCAGCTATACATATTAATGCTAAAATTATCGTTTTCATTACGGTATACCAATTAAATCCGACCAAAGATACCATTTCTAGCTAAACTTAATATCAAACTACACTTACAGACCCTATCCCTTCCTAGTTTTCTCCAACTCCTTAACAAAATCTTTCCCCCAATAATGAACATCGAAATACTTTACCTGATCATACAGCCGTTTTATACGTGAGGAGCGTTCCTCTGAAGGCATTAACAACGCACGTAGCAAACTCTCTTTCATACTCTTCAAATCATAAGGATTAGTAAGAATTGCATAAGGTAGCTCTACGGACGCTCCCGCAAATTCTGATAGCACAAGCACGCCATCACCTTTAATCTGTCCTTGTACGGCCACATATTCCTTAGCGACCAGATTCAAGCCATCTCGTAATGGGGTAATCCAAGCAATATCGCTAGTAGCATACAGACTCACAACTTCCTCAAATGGTAACGATCGATAGAAAAATTGTATCGGTACCCAGTCCATTGTCGAAAATCGCCCATTTATTTCCCCCACCGCTCTATTCACTTCATCACGAATTTCATCGTAAATCCGCATGCCTTGTGAGGGCGGAGTACAAATGTTGATCAGCTCAACTTTTCCGTGATATTCAGGATACTCTTCTAGAAATTCACCGAAGGCTTGTATCTTTTCCAACGGCCCTTTCACATAATCTAATCGCTCAACAGAAAGTATTCGGCTGACACCATTTTCCGATTTTCGGAATAAGTTATCTTCAATATTCTCTCGAATCTTGGGGTCTTTTAAAGTGCGTTCTATCTTCTCCATATTAACCCCAACCGGTTGCGCCCCTAATCTAATCTGGCGACCATCGATCTCAATAATCTTAGTCATTTGGTCAACGCCCAGTGCGCAGCTATAGGTAAGGAATTGTTTTGCAGCATTAATCTTCTTGATAACTTTAAACGGGGTGTGACTG
>NZ_JABMCQ010000141.1 GCF_013179575.1 Sphingobacterium shayense
GATATATGTTGATGAATAAATGCATCATCCCCCAATCGTAATGGAACTCGTATCAATGCTTCCTTCTTAAACTGAATTGGACTAACTTCTTCATTGACCTCCGCTATTAATAAGCGAACAGCGTTAGATCCGATATCTATAGCTCCGTATCTCACTAATTATATGATTTTATGACGTGTATTTTTCAATTCTACAATATTAATAAATCAAATATTAATATATTGTTAAGTTATTAAAAGAACAACAATTACTATAATCTAATTACTAAAATTTAAAAAGCCCCTAGGCAATTACTTGCTTCGATCAACGGACTTTTACTATAAATCACATGAACCGATAAATTATTTTCATACGTAAGCCATAGCATTGCCAAAAAACTCACGATAGCATATCATCAAGACAAACGACAAATTTTTGGTTCACAAAAAAAGGAATGTATTACTACATTCCTTTTTTCAGTATCTCACACATCTTAATGATGCGCATGCTCGTCAACTTTACCTCCAGCTAGAGTAAAGATTTCATTTAACTTCTCTTCATTTTCAGCCCCAAATCTTTTTAACTCCGATTTCGTATTTCGACTCAATCTTTCGAATTGATCTTTGATGATTGTTACCTCATGTAAAACATGTTGCACATATGCTTCATCAGTATAAGCGGGAGAAGAAGGGTCCGCATCAACAACAGCAGCTGAATCAACTGCAGCGACTGAATCAACGGCAGGAACTTTGAAAGTTTCAGCTCCTTTTATTGGAAAATCAACATGGTTTTCTGTAGCCAAACTATCTAGCTTGGGGATCAATGAACCATAAACTTCTTTTACTTTTTCTGCTAATTGTTTTGCTTTGGGCGAAGTTGCGGCCGTTGCGACATACGTCGCATAATCCGATTCATAAACTAATTTGCCACCAACCACCGTAAAGAATTGGAAGGCATCACCGTCCGCAATACTAGTGTGGGTAAACTTTAATTGATTCTTTTCAGCAGTCTTCGGGTTACAAGATGCTAACAAGGCACTCGCGCATACACTTGCTACAAATAAAGTATTAAATCTCATTTTTTTTGAATTTATCCTACAAAAATAGGAAAATAATCCATTTTTGTGTCCAAAAATAAACAACTTCCTTCTTTTTACGCTAAATTTCGTCCAGCGTTTACCACACCATAAATTGTACGGGCGATAAGCTTCGTATAGACAGCCTCACGTTCCTCCGTCAATCCTTTGTTTAATATCGTCCGTATTGCGTAATGTTGAATAGTCAACAATGGAAGAATAATTTTCTCTCTTGCTAATATCGATGCACGTTCTACCGGATAATACTCCATTAAGACCTCAGATTTACTTAGCTTCAAAATATAACGCTTGGTTAACTCAAACTCATCCCGCAGCATCGTCCAATACTCGCCAAATGTCTTATCCTTTTCCATATATGCCGTGATATCGAAGTTTGATTTCGTCATCGACATCATACAATTATCAATAATTGTTTTGAACATTCCGGAGGTATCATACAGATTTTGCACATACGACCAGAGATTATTCTCATCTGCCCATTGGAGCGAAGTTCCCACACCATAAAAACCAGGTATGTTCTGCTTAAGCTGGCTCCATGAGGTAACAAAACTAATTGCACGTAAGTCTTCTAACCGCAATTCTTTACCCGAGTTGCGTTTTACTGGCCGACTACTGATATTCACATTTGATAATTGCTTCAAAGGGCTTAATGTTTCAAGATATTTTAAAAACAAAGGATGCTTGCGCAAAGCCATAAACTTGGAATGGCTTACTTGGGCCATTTGATCAATAATATGTTTTTGTTTATTTGTCAAAGTATCACCATCTTTCTGTTGAATCTCTGATATAATACCCGCCTGTAAAAGCTGTTCTATATTATATTGGGCAGTTTCTAGTGAGCCGTATTGACTACTGATAGTCTGCCCTTGGATAGTAAGCTGAATATGTTCATTTGCGATCTCTTTACCCATTGATGCATAGAACTTCTGTGTCTTACCTCCTCCCCTCGCTGGAGGACCTCCGCGGCCATCGAAAAAGACCAAATCCACGTCAAATTCACGTGAAATCGCTGTTAATTCAATTTTCGCACGATAGATCGACCAATTAGCCATCAAATAGCCTCCATCCTTCGTGCTATCCGAAAACCCAAGCATAATAGTCTGCTTGTTCCCTCTTTTCTTAAGATGCTTGGTATACTCTGGATTCGTGTACAACGCACGCATCACATCAGCTGCTCTTGATAAATCGTCTACCGTTTCAAACAATGGAACGAAATCGATCGTTAATGAATCTTTTCTCCAACCTGACCACAAAAACAATTGCATAAGCCCTAGTATATCAGAGGCCTGCTGACAGTTGCTAATTATAAAACGTTGCGCAGCTCTTTCACTTCCGGCCTGTTGAATATCCTTCAACAACCTGATGACATCAAGAGTGTCCGCAATCAAAGGGGCGGCTTCGTTATCATGGATCAGATCTAGTTCAGTAAAAGGTATTTGCTTTTCTTTTTCTTCTTCTGAATTTTTAATCGTGTCCAGGTCTAAACCTGTATTCTTATTTTGTATAACTAAATAGTTGAAAGTATCTTTTAAAATACTGCTGTCTTGACGAATATCAAGCGTTGTAAAATAACAACCGAAGGTCAAAACTTTACGGGTGAGATCCTCCACTAATTCGACAAAGAGACCGTCATGTTGCATGTTCAAAACCTCTTTCAGCGCACGTAGGTTTTCCAAAATTTCTGAGGTTTCGTCTTTTGGATTCTCTTTTGGATTAAAGCTATTATCGTAAAAAAGATCTTGAAGGATGTCCAAGTACTTTTCGGCTCCTCGAAACGTTATCCTCCGTTTTACATTCCTGAAATCCCGATAATAGCAACGAAACAAAATTGTACGCAACATCTTAGCGACTGTTTTCGTACTTTCAGCTGTTACGTTAGGATTTCCATCCCGATCGCCTCCAGGCCAGAAGCCAAGCTCAATTAGCTGCTTAACTTCTTCGACAGGAACTTCCATTTCGTTATCAATCTTAGCCTGAATTTCCGAAGCAACTTTATAAAAGACGTTTTCTAAAAACCATGCTAGACTAGCTGCCTCATCCACGGGAGTTGGCTTTTCTTTATTTATAAATGGTGTCTTTCCCAATTGTTGTAGTAGGAGCTGTATGTTGGGGACATCATTGCGTTTTAACGCTTCAATGAGATCTGTGATGATCGCCAGTACAGGTCCCGGATAAAACTGGGTAGGGTGAGCCGTAAGCACCAACCTTACGGAGAAGTCGCGTAATTTGTTTACAATCTTTTTCTTTAAGGTGGGATTATCTTTTGCTCTTAAAAACAGCGCCTCCAAAATTCCCGAGTCGTCATTCTTGCCAACTGAATGAAATGCAGAATCTTCAACCGCATCAAATAACACAACTTGACGCTCTATATATTGAACGATACGAAATAAAAAATCTATACGATCCTCTTCTTGAACGTACTGTTCATATTGACCGAAGAAACTGTCAATTATATCTTCTGGAGCAAGATGCTCGTCTACACCTTTCTCACAGTGCGTTGAAAAAAATGGAAGAATCGTACCAGTATGTTTTACCTGCCGAAACGGTAACGTAAGGAACAAACTTTTATAAAGTTCGAAGCGTGTAAGCACTTCATTATGGAAGACAGATTGTTTTTGAATTAACTTCATTTTTTTATTTAAGAACAACATAGAATTGCACTAAGAATACAGTTTAGAGCAACCCGAAATTATACAATAATTACAACAAAAACAATTATTTCATATAAAACAATTATTAAACAAATAATTTCTTTACCAAAAACACAACAAAATACCTCAAACTAGAATACAAAATGGTATGTTCAATTTGCATCAGTACATTTCCAGTTACCATAAATTTAGACGTTAAAGTTAATATCCTACAAAATCATCTCTAAACAATCCAATACAGCACCTTATGCATCATAAATTTTCCTTAATTTTGGAAACCTGTAGGGGAGTTCATTTTAGGTTAACAGATGCGATAATTTCATGGGAAAAACCAAAGAAATCAGCAATTTCTTTTATAGTCAGTATTTTTCTGAAGGATTAAAAATCACTGTCGGATGTATTATTCCTGTAATGATAAGTGCCGCGCTTGGTCACTTTCAAACCGGTATTCTTATTTCCTTAGGCGCATTATTAGTTGGGCTCTCTGATACTCCGGGCGCACCCTCACATCGTCGTTTGGGAATGTTATCGACAGCGACGCTGGGAATGATTACCTTCTTGATCATTACCAACGTCAATAATTCCATTTCTCTTACAACGTTGTCGATAGGGATTTTGAGTTTTATTTT
The DNA here is from genome assembly GCF_013179575.1 of Sphingobacterium shayense. Lineage (GTDB taxonomy): Bacteria > Bacteroidota > Bacteroidia > Sphingobacteriales > Sphingobacteriaceae > Sphingobacterium > Sphingobacterium shayense. Next base: position 4,356 of record NZ_JABMCQ010000141.1, read on the forward strand.
TGCGATGTTCGCTGTATTTAATGCGCGTGCAGCTACTGTAGGATCGATGTGCACACTAATGATGCTGCTGAACGTAAATCCAAACCTAACAACGCTGAGTTCATGGGAATCCTTATTATATATAGCAATTGGTGGATCATGGTACATGTTGATCAGTATGTCGATGCTACAAATTCGGCCGTATCGGATAGCCCAACAAGAGCTCTCCGAGTCCATAAGACAGGTTGGGGATTACATAAGATTGAAAGCAAAATTTTATGATCCTAAAGTTAATAATGAAAAAAACTATTTGAAACTAATTGATCAACAAGTAGAAGTCAACAAACATCAAGAACTTGTTCGTGAAATTTTGTTCAAAAGTAAACGCTCGATTAAAGACACGACGAAAATCGGCCGATTCCTCACGCTCGTATTTTCAGACATCGTCGATCTATTTGAGCAAAGTATGACCACTCAATATGATTACGATGCTATTCAAAAAGCTTATTCTTCATATGATATTCTACTGTCATTTAGACTTGTATTAAGTAAAATTGCCAATGAATTGGATAATATGGCTTATGCTATAAACGCCAATAGAATGCCGAAACCTACTTACAACTTCGAGCTCGATATTGAACGCCTACGAGAGGCTGTAGACAAGCTTGATAAGCAACAAGTTCACACGTTTCCATTAAAAAAAGTTATTGTTAATATCCGTGATATCGCCAGATTTATAGATAATATATATTCGTATAGCTCTTCTTCCATCACCGATATACCAAAGGAAGAAATCGATTCTGCATCGCAATTCATCACCCGTGATCAGATAGATTGGAAAAAATTCAAGAGCAACCTCAGTCTCTCTTCATCGGTTTTTAGACATGCATTACGTTTGTCTATTGTCTTGGCAGGAACCTATTTTGTACTCCATCTTTTCGATTTTAGCACTAATGGTATTTACTGGACCCTTTTAACCATCATGGTGATATTGAAGCCAGGGTTTGGACTAACTAAGGAAAGAAATGTTCAACGTATGATAGGTACTGTTATAGGTGGAATAATTGGTGCTGTGATTGTATATACCATACCGGACGCAAGCATCCGCTTCGTCCTGCTTATATTTTTCTTTCTCACCGCATACAGTCTTTTTCGTGTAAACTATATCGTTGCGGTCCTTTTTATGACTCCGTACGTATTGATTATGCTTAGTTTCACAGGTGTAAATACCATTGAATTAGCATCTGAAAGAATTTTCGACACTTTCCTCGGTGGAATGATTGCTTTTTTATCTAGTTATGTCATCTTTCCTAACTGGGAGAGTACTCAATTCATGGGGAACGTTCGCAATCTACTAATTGCAAACTACAACTATATTGGACAAGCGGTTAGTATTTTAGACCGACAAACACTAACTGTTACAAGCTACAAGCTTGAACGTAAAAAAGTCTACATAGCTTCAGCCAATATGGGCTCGACATTTCAACGCATGTTGACCGAGCCGAAATGGAGACAAAAATATACAAAGGAGATAAATAAGTTTGTTATTCTCAGCCATATCTTCTCATCCTATTCGGCAAATATGTTAACGCAAGTTCATCAAATGAACCACGAAATGTTTGATCAACAGGATGTAAAAGTGCTAAAGAAGATACTCACGGAACTTGAAAAGGCAATCCTTATGCTTCCCATAGAAAACAATGAAGAGAATATTTTTACTCCAATTGTCAACTATCCCAAATTACCGGAAGTTACAACAGCAAGCGATGATGCAAATATAATCGCTGAACAATTACAGTTTCTAAGTAAGATTTCAGGAGACCTGCACCGTGTTACCAAAGAGCTATTGGATCGGTATGCAGAACTTGAGGTAAACAACAAAAAACATTAATTGATGGAAAATCACTATGACGTATTAATAATTGGCGGCGGCCCTATCGGTCTAGCCTGTGGAATCCAGGCGCAGCAGACAGGACTTTCCCATATTATATTAGAAAAAGGATGCCTTGTAAATTCGCTATATAATTATCCGATAAACATGACGTTTTTCTCCTCCTCTGAGAGACTTGAAATTGGAAATACCCCGTTCATGACGACCCAACCAAAGCCGAAACGGGCAGAAGCACTTGAATACTACCGCCGAATCGATGGAAAATTTAAGCTTAACACCCATTTATTTGAAGAAGTACTTTCAGTAAAAAAAGAAGGTAAATTGTTCAATGTAAAATCATCAAAGGCCACATATTCGGCGTCTTTTGTAATTGTAGCTACAGGCTTTTATGATATTCCGATGCGGTTAAACATTCCTGGGGAAGATCTTGCAAAGGTTACACATTATTACAATGATCCGCATTATTATGCCGGTCAAAATGTTGCGGTCATTGGGGCGAGTAACTCATCTGTGGACGCCGCTTTAGAAACATTTCGTAAAGGAGCTAACGTAACAATGATTGTTCGTGGACATGAAATTGGACCTCGTGTCAAATATTGGGTTAAACCCGATATCGAAAATAGGATAAAAGCGAGGGAAATTGACATTTTTTATAATAGCAACGTGATTCGTATCGATGAGCAGTCGATCACTGTGAGTACAGCCGAAGGAATAAAAGAATTAAAAAATGATTTTGTTCTGGCTCTCACTGGATATAAACCCAATTTTGATTTTTTGCGCTTGATTGGTATAAAGATACCTAAAGAAGCGCCGATGATTCCGGAGCATAACCCTGAAACAATGGAAACAAACATTAGGGGGTTATACTTGGCGGGTGTTGTGTGTGGTGGGCTGAATACCCATCTTTGGTTTATCGAAAACTCAAGGATTCATGCGCAGACTATTATCGCACATATTCTCGATGGACGAAACTAAACAGCTAACCCGCGTAAGAATATTTTAACCATTTTTATTTGTTTCGAGAGAATATGCTCAAATTCTTCAGGTGAGGGAAAAAGGCAATCGTTTAAATCCTTCGTCAGGATGCCTGAGCGCATCCCCATTAAACAAAACAACAGCAGTTCAGCGGTCTCATCTAAATTTTCGACAACTATTTCTTTTTTGTCAACTCCTTTCTGTAGCAGTCGGCTATATTGATCCCTAACCTTATTGAAATAGGGCCCTATATTTTTTCCGATTTCACTCGGATTTTTCATAAAAAGTGAGGAAGAGTACTCGAATAGATTATAATTTTCTCGGGTTGTCTCTGTACGAGATTCGACAGCAAACAATAAAGCTTCTTCAACACTTGTTGTAGTTTCTGCGTATGTATCCACTTTCTCAATCATTTCATTGATAACATGTTCCATAACAGCCATATATAGACTATGTTTGTCCGGAAAATAATAATACAATAATGCCTTGGAAAAGGACAAATCTTTTGCAATCTCAGCCATCGTAGTTTTGGCCATCCCAAAATGTGCAAATCGTCGTTTTGCAACCTCCAAAATCTTAGCTCTCTTTAAATCGACGTTTTTCGACATGTGTTTTACTCCTTTATAATGCTGTTTATATTATATTTGTAGCAATACATAAAATTAATTCTTTTTTTTGAATATTTAAAAGAATTAGTCAAAAGAAAAATGATATACGACATTCAACACAATATTTCGTTAAAGCCATATAATACATTTGGAGTTCAAGCGAATTGTCAACAAATAGTTCATATCGAGAAAGAAAATCAACTAGTTACCTTACACGAAGAAGGCATGTTTTCTAAGCCTTTTTTTGTTCTTGGAGGTGGAAGTAACGTTTTGTTTACGAAAGATTATAATGGACTAATTATTCGGGTAGCTAACAAAGGCATCACACATTTCATTGAGGGTAATAACATATTCATCACTGCCAAAGGCGGCGAAGTATGGAATGATCTGGTCTGGTATTGTGTGGATCATGGATTCGCGGGCATTGAAAACATGGCGCTCATACCCGGTACCGTTGGAGCCTCCCCCGTACAGAATATCGGCGCTTATGGAACAGAACTCATGGACGTATTTTACGTATGTGAAGCTTTCGATACGATGACTGGCACGTTTAAAACATTTCATAAGGAAGACTGTGCTTTTACATACAGAGACAGCATCTTCAAAACAAAATACAAAGGAAAATTTATCATTACCTCGGTAACCTACAAACTGTCATTACAGGCTAAAATAAACACAAGCTACGGAGCTATCAATGCTGAACTTGAACGTAGAGGTGTAAAAAGTCCGACGATAAAAGACATCGCTGAGGCCGTTTCATCGATACGGGTGGAAAAATTACCCGATCCCTCTCAAGTTGGTAACGCAGGTAGTTTTTTTAAAAATCCTGTTATTAGTGCACTTCAATTTAACGCCATTAAGTTACAGCATCCAAACATTGTCTTTTACCCGGTGGACAACGAAAATATAAAAATTGCTGCTGGATGGTTAATTGAGGACTGTGGATGGAAAGGAAAAAGCGATGGAAATGTTGTCGTCTGGAAAAATCAGGCGCTTGTGATTACGAATCCTGGGAATGCCACAGGTATTGAAATATATACTACATCGTCTAAAATAATGAACGATGTTTATAAAAAATTCGGAATTCACCTAGAAAGGGAAGTGAATATATTATAAATAGTTTTCCACACTTGTGGAACTAAAATGTTAATAACCAACGCCACCCCTAACCCAGATGGCTATTAGCGCATTACGTAGTAATTCTTCTACACGTTATTAAAAATTTAATCATTTCGTCTCTTAAATTTAACTCAAAACATAAAGTTTAGCACAGGATTTGTATAAATTATCGTGAAACCGTACTTCATATAACATGAACTACAATTATAAAAGACTATGCTCGAGTTAATCAAAAAACTCTCATAGTAGGTATTTACATTATAATCCAATCTAGCATGAACAAATTAAAATTCAACACGTTAGTAATTCAACAAGCGGATTCCCTTAAAACGTATGCAAGAAATTTCACTAGAGATCAGGATGATGCAAACGATTTGGTCCAAGACACCCTACTAAAGGCAGTAACTTATTTCCGAAACTTCAAAGAAGGAACAAATCTTAAAGGCTGGCTTTATACTATCATGAAAAACACTTTCATAAACAATTATCGCCGGGTGGTAAAAACAAATTCATTCATTACGAAAGAAGAAGAAATTACAAACGCCAATTTAGTCGTTTCAGCGAGCAGTAACCGAGGAGAAAACAAGTTTGTAATGGAGGATATTAATTATGCATTATCCAATTTATCAGATGATTACTATATTCCTTTCACGATGTATTTTGAGGGTTACAAATATCATGAAATCTCAGACCACCTAAATATCCCGATAGGAACGGTAAAAACTAGAATTCATGTAGCTCGCAAAGCTATGAAAAAAACTCTCAGTGCTTATAAGTTTAGCAGCTAAACATTATCTTTGGGGTGTGAGCATTAACAATCAACTCCCCCGCTATTCTAAATCACAGCTAGCGCTCCGTAATGGACAAGACAAACCCGAGATTTGGGTCGCCATGCGCGGACGAATATACGATGTGTCAAAAAGTCGCCTTTGGAGAAATGGTCAACATTACGAACATTGGGCTGGACAAGATTTAACAGATGAACTTCAAGACGCTCCGCATTCCGAAAGAGTGTTGGAGCGTTTCGAAGTGATTGGCATATTAATTTAACGAAGGGACTCTACTCACTAATATCAAACTTAGACAGAGCAATAAATTGCCCTATTCTCGTTTTAATATCCGCTAATGTAAGAACCTGAAGTTTTTCGGTACCAAATCTCTCCACACAAAACGAAGCTAATGCTGACCCATAAATAACCGCATTCTTCATATTCGTAAAATTAATTGATTTCACCTTCGCTAGATAACCAATAAAGCCGCCTGCAAACGAATCACCCGCCCCAGTCGGATCAAACACATCTGCAAGAGGTAATGCTGGAGCAGAAAAAACTTGGTCTTCGCCGAATAACAATGCGCCATGTTCTCCCTTTTTTATGATTAGGTATTTCGGCCCCAATTGGAGAATGACTTCTGCAGCTTTTACCAAAGAATATTCACCTGAAAGTTGACGTGCTTCTGCGTCATTAATCGTCAGTACATCAACCCGTTTCAAAACCCGTTTCAAATCATCCAATGCGATATCCATCCAAAAATTCATCGTATCAAGGACAACAAGCTTGGGTTTATTGTCTAATCTATCTAACGTATCAATTTGTATTTTAGGAGTCAAATTTCCCAACAGTAAATATTCGCAATTTTGATATGATGCAGGAATTTTAGGATCGAAATCTGCCAACACGTTAAGTTCTGTGACCAGCGTATCACGACTATTCATATCGTTATGATACTTGCCCGACCAAAAAAATGATTTACCTCCTTTGACAATCTCAACGCCATCAACATTAATACCCTTACTAGTAATAATACTCAAGTCATCCTTACCGAAATCATCACCGATTATACTAACTAGCTTTACGTCCCTATAAAGATAGGACGCTGCTAAACCTGCAAATGTCGCGGCACCACCCACGATTTTATCTGTCTTGCCAAAAGGAGTTTCAATTGCATCGAACGCAACTGTTCCGACTATCACTAAGCTCATACTGATACTTTTAAAATAAAATAGCCGGCTAATTAGCCGGCTATTATTCGCTCCTGAAGCTGGGCTCGAACCAGCGACCCTCTGATTAACAGTCAGATGCTCTAACCAACTGAGCTATTCAGGAATACTCTACTTTAAACTTCCTCGTTACCGATTTTTCTAAAGTGATACAAAGATAAAACTTTGCTTTTTATTTTCAAAAAAAAAAGTAAAAAACAAAATTCCTTAACGTTAAGATCGTTGTCCTACAACAGGTTTAAACAGAAAGAAATACCGGCGCTGTTTAACGCCACACATAATACACTCATAATCAATTGAGTTTCAAATAAACCATACCTCGCTTTTCCTTCTTTATCACCCGCTAAAGGATACAAAACGATCTGTTGGAATTTCTAGAAGGACCTCCTTTGATAGGATATTCTAATTGACCTTCTATTTCAATTCAATTTTTAAATCTTCCGACTTTATAAAACGGCGAGTGAGCCCAATCACTCGCTTCTACGTGAAGTCACATAAGCTACGCTTTTGATCTTTTAAAAGGTTTCTCTATCGTCAAATATATAAGGGCATGTCTCTCCTTTTAAAGAAGCCAAGAAATACCCTGTCCAATAATTATTTTACACCCAAATTCTTTAAGAATTGATTTGGGCATAATAACCTAACCTAACGATTAAATACTTGTTTTAATCTAAGGACGACTGAGCAATGATGAAACATTTATTGAACAAGTTTAGTTTTGCAATAATTCTACAAAACGTAATCACAAGCTCCCGGTAAAATGCCATGTGTCCTAAAAATCAAAAGGAATCCGATCTGACTGTAAAAAACTCGAGTTTACTTAACACCTTTGTTTACTTTTTAAAGTATATTAAATCTCCATGATCAAGAAAATTCAATTTAAATGGATCATACCGAAAAGTTGGGGGGAATATTAAATAATTCTTAGTTTAGCATCTTTAATACAGATATCCCTTGCAAGACGCTGAACGTAAATTACTATCCCTATTGCTGCCCGAAGGGCTG
>NZ_JABMCQ010000142.1 GCF_013179575.1 Sphingobacterium shayense
ACACGGGTTAATGGGTTTGAAGTATATGTATCACATGATCTTAAATATTGGAAGCGTTATCCGCGGTTAGCATTATCACCCAATGATTCTTGGGGGGAACGGTGGTTCTGGGCCCCCGAAGTGTACTATATCCAATCAAAGAATAAGTTTTATATGTTTTATTCCGTGGATGAACATATCTGCGTTGCTTCCTCTGATACGCCCTATGGACCATTTATGCAGGAAGAGAAAAAGCCGATTGTAAGCGAGAAAGCCATCGATACACACTTATTTATCGACGATGACGGTACTCCATATTTATATTTCGTACGTTTTACTGATGGGAATGTCATCTGGGTAGCAGAAATGAATGAAGATTTAAGATCAATAAAGCCGCAGACGCTCACAAAATGTATTAGCGCGGAAGAATCCTGGGAAACAGTCCAAGGGAAGGTAGCCGAAGGACCGTCGGTGTTTAAAAAGGGCGGCATGTATTATATGATGTATTCGGCAAACCATTTTGAAAGTAAGGATTATGGCGTAGGATATGCCACTGCAGCATCTCCAAACGGTCCATGGAAGAAGTATAGCGGAAACCCAATCTTGCGACGAGATAAACCCTGGGCTTCCAAAATGGTCGGAACAGGGCATGGTGCTCCTTTTTTGGATGCCCAGGGTATGTACAAATATATCTATCATGTACATGCTAATGAAAACAGGGTAGGACCACGCAAGTCAAATATAAATGATATGGAAATCACAAAAGATGGCGTTGTTCGTATTTTCGGCGAAACGGTTCGACCCGTTGTTATTAAATAAACATAAGATCCGGTCGCACCTACGTAATAGAAAATATGCCTTACTTTATTAGAAGTTCTGCTGCGCACCAGAGATAAGGGGCCTGACCATGTAAGTCACCCGCATTACGTGGACGGTCGTGATAATACTGCCTGTCATTTTTCTTCCCAGTTCCAATGCAGACCTCCGTTACGTTGTTGCGTTGGTCAATATATGGAATCATCGCAAGCCATGCTTTGCGTGCGGCAGGGCCATATTCAGCAGGATCCAACCACCCTTCCTTGACTCCGACGATGAATGCGTAAGTGAACATGGCGGTCCCAGACGTTTCAGCCCAGTATGAGGGTTCGTCAATCAATTGATTCCACATGCCATTGGGCTGTTGAAAGCTTTTTAGGCTTGCCATCATTTTTAAGTAACCTTCCATAATCCGTGGTCGATCTTTGTGATCTTCAGGGAGCATACGCAATAATTCGGGCATCCCTACAGCCATCCACCCATCTCCTCGAGCCCAATAATAGGGCACATCGGGAGCATGGTAAAACAACCCATTCGGGCGCTGTAATTCATCTAAATACAAGACCATTTCCTTCGCTGCACGGTCAAGGTATTTTTTGTCGCCTGTCACCTTATACGCTTCGCCCTGGACCACAGTAATCATGTACATATCATCGATCCATAGGCGAGTTTGCCATGAATATCCTTTGTTCGCCCATTTTTTTTCTTCTTCTTTTGCGTTCGCAGGAACTTCCCATTGTGTGTCAGCATAAGCCAGACCTATTGTTTTATAGCGAGGCTCACGGGTAACTTGATACAGTTTTAGCGCAAGGCTTCCGAACATGTTATAATCCACATGATTCATTGGCGGTAAGAGGGATTTTTCATACGAAAAAAATGGTTCAAACTTATCCTGCAACTGTTTGATGAGTTGCAGATCATTAGTCTTTACCGCGTAGTCTAAGGCGCCGTTCCAAGAACAGACTCCTGCATAATGCATCCACCGGCCAGCGTATAGCTCGTGTCTACTGCCGACAAAATGATATGCCAATCGTTTTCCTATTTCATCAGGGGTGGATCCTGCAGGAAAGTCGCGGAGGTGGGTCGACTGTCCAAATAAAAAATGGAATGAACAAATGGCGTACAGTAATAATATGATTCTATTTGACATAATAGTATATTTTGGAATTGAGTTTAAAATTTGTTTCCTTTTCTACTCAGAATCTCGTTTTGGGTTTCGATCCTTTGAACGTAACATCTAGATTTTTGCAGATGAAGATTGTCCGCCGCAATGATAAACTTTGGCGGACAATCTTACTGTAGCTCGTAATGTTCTCTGGTCGCTAAATTCGAAACAAAAGAGAGTAATTATTAGATGCTCTAAATGTAGATCGTTCTAATTTTCTGAACTACTTTCATCGGCGACGGCATCTTCCCAATTTTCCCATTTTGGGGTAGCAGGATCATAACCGTTGTATCCGTAGTTTTGTGCTAACTGACCCTTACTGTTTGCGGTAATTGCGGAATTGGGAATAGGCCAGTGCATATTTTTTTTGTCCATACGATAGTTCGGGTTGCTGTTTCCTGGAGCGTTGATTTGAATTGGCCCTTTATTGTACATGCTATAATGGATGATTCGTTGATACCAATAGCTGCCTCCTGCCTCGTCAGTTCCTTGTTGTTTATCGTAGTTCTCAAGGCTATAGGTATTTCCCCATTCGTCAGGTTTCCCACTTCGTGCTAAACATAGAGATACACGTTTCAATTCTACGTTCCGCCATTCTTCCCAATAAAGTTCCCTGGCACGTTCATCCATGATGTCGCCGATTGTTACGTTACCCGTATAGAGTTCGCTACATTGTGCCCTTTTCCGGATGATATTCAAATCGTCTTTGATAGTTGGGTCACTTGGATTGATGTAATATTTAGCTTCAGCGCGTAGGAGATAGGCTTCCGCCAGACGGTATAAATACCAGTCTGCATGCCCTCCATTGGTCGCACCGCGGTAACCATCGGATCCATCGACGTTTGCTTCTGCTACAGGATCATCTAGATAGAACTTGTAATGGGGCACATCAAACCAACGTCGAATAGTATCACTACACAGCAGTTTTCCATTGTCTGGATTAAAAAGTGCCAGGGGCTCACCAAACTCTGATGAAGCTTTATTGTTAACCCGATAGTCTTCCATACTTATCCAGTTACCTACTTCCGAGCTGTGGCGTAAATCTGTTTCGTCCATCACGCCGTTTACGCGCCAGACGTTGGTCATCTGAAAACGAGTAGGGCGAAATGTTGCAATTCCACGACCAAACGCGCGCATGTAGTCATACTGCGGATTGTAGTCGCCAGCATTCCGACGGATGTTCATCAAAGCCTGTCGACCGTCTTTGGCTTGCACCCGGTTGTCAAAAACGAAAGGATAGAGAATACGCATTGTAAGCATTTTTACAAATGATTCGGCTTCAGCACCTCTGTTGGGCATACCCATTATAACCTCCCTATTTGTTGCGATAAGCTTATTTTCCGAACGATGTAAATCCCAGATTACGTTTCGCGTGATGGGCCAGGTCTGAGATTCTCCACCTTCATTAAAACTTCCAAAGGAATCCTGCATCAGGCTATACCCAGACTGATTTATTAAGATATCGGCTTGCTCTTTAGCTTTTTCGTACTCGCCTATAGCAAGATAACATTTTGCTAGAAGCATCCTGCAAGCGCCTTTATTTATCATCCCGATCAAGCCTATTTCACTTTGTTCAGGTACCCATTCTACAGCAAACTCCATTTCCTGGGTAATCATTTGTAGAATCGCTTCACGTGTTGTGCTGCGGTAGTTTTGTTTTGGTGCTTCCAATAATTTCGTGACCAAAGGCACGTCACCATATTGGAAGACTAAGCCCATATACCGGAAGGCGCGATGAAAGTACGCTTGACCTTTAAACATATTTTTTGTGGGCTCATCGAGCTCTTCGACGCCGTCTATGTAATTAAGTATAGTATTAGCATTTCTAATTCCTTTGTATCCTTCATCCCAGAAATACCATAAACTGTTGGTTCTGTCCAAATTATTTGCTGATCCTCCGTCATCGCTTGTCGGTGTTAGCATGCTAGCGACGTCTGCCAACATATTGCGTTTATCGGTGGCCGCGGCAACCATGAGCTCAGAAAAAATATATTCTGTACCCAACGAAAGCATTTCATTATTGTCGGTCATCCAATATAATTTCAGATGTCGATCGCAGATCGCCATCGTAGCTTCAATCTCAGCTCGTGAATTAAAGGAGGTTTCGGGATCGTAAAACGATAAAGGGTCTGGATTCAAAAAGTCACGTGAACAGCTACTACTAATTAATGTCCCTCCCAGTAGTAGTGCAAATGCTATATAATTTGAGTATTTCGATATTTTCCTCATTTCTTTTATCTGTTAATCGTCTAAAAAGTTAAATTCAATCCTAAAGTAAATGTTCGAGACGCCCAGTCCCCGGTTTCTGGATCTCCATATATCCATTCCTGAGCCCAGGTCGCCGTATTGCGGACGCTACCGAATACCTTTACCCTGTTTAAGTTATACATCGACGTCCAGCGCTCGGGCAGGGTGTAGCCAACAGAAATGTTGTCAAGACGTATAAATGATCGGTTGTAGAGTTTTTGTGCGCCTGCTGCTCCTGTTGGTCCTGCAGCTTCTATCCGGCCGAACTCATTAGTCGGATTATCAGGTGTCCAGTATTCTTTTTCTGGTAAGTTCGCTAAGGCATATTGCATACGTCCTCCATCATCATCGTTGTTTAGGTAGTTACCGGATAGGCTTTTATGTCCCATGTAGGAGTACAGTTGAAAAGCGAAAGTAAAATCTTTCCATAATACGAATTCATTACGAAGTGACCAGTGATAAGGAGGAGTCGTTTCCCCTAAGAATTCTTTATCCAAATCATTGTAAACAGGTGTAATAGAACCATCGGAGTTAACCACATCATCGGCCGTATGATTATTTGCAACTTTTGGGTCTCCCGGTTTTTGACCGTGACGTGCAGCCTCATCAATTTCATTCTTCTGCCAGATGCCGGTCACTTTATAATCCCAGATGCTGCTGATGGGTTTTCCGATAAACCAACCGTTGCTGATATCATCTTGTTCTTTTTGACCTATAACATTTCCATTGCCGTCTAGGACATCTTGGTAGTCGTAATATAAGTGCTTTATTCTATTTTTGTTATATGAAAAACCAAGGGTGGTTGTCCAACTGAAATTTTCTCTCTCGAAATTACGTGTAGTTAAAGCAAGTTCTATCCCGCTGTTGTCGACTCTTCCTAAATTGGTTGTGATTGCGGAGAAACCAGAGAAGCCAGGAAGCCGTTGGGCCATAATCATGTCGTTGGTCTGCATAGTGTAATACTCTAGACTACCGGAGATCCGGTTATTAAGAAAACCGAAATCTAAACCGACATTCCAAGCCGTGGTTTTTTCCCATTCCAGATTCGGGTTTGCCAGGCGGTCCATCATGAGGTACCTGTATAGCTGAAGTTCTCCCGAAGGATCGAGGTAGCCTTGCATTTTTCCGCCACCTCGCGATAAATTGGCTAGGGCAAGATATGGAGAACCGAGCGAACGGTTTCCGTTCTTACCATAGGAGACACGTAATTTTCCAGTGTTCATTATATTTTTCCACTTAGAAAAAAATGACTCATTTGAGAAGTTCCACGCACCGGCTAAGGAAGGAAATATGCCGTATGGTTCGCTGGAACCGAACGCGGAATACCCATCGCGCCGGATTGTCGCGGTGATCATATAGCGTTCATCGTAGTTGTAGAAAAGGCGCCCCATTAAAGCATCAGCAGTTTCATGGGTATCGTTGCTCGAATAGTTACTATCTTCTTTATTTCCGAATCCTACATTGTGAAAACCTAAGGCATCGGAAGGTAATAGATTTCTTGCTTCAATTCGCTCGGACCAGTAGCGAAGTTGTTCTGCCTCCTGGACAAGCGTCACGTTTAAGCGGTGTTTTTCTGCAAATGTCTGCTCCCAGGTAATTGTGTTGTTTAAAGACCAGTCAAATCGTTTAGCCTGTTCACGGTTGGCGCCTCTAGTCTTGGGATCAGATCCTGGTAGCTCGGCCGACATAAAGTAGCGGTCATAGAAAAATTGGTAACGAGGCGCTATATTGAAGGCATAAGTAATATTAAATGGTAACTTAATTTTTGCCTGTAAAATAGTGTTCAGTACCGTGTATCCTTTATCTAATTCCAGATAATTCTTTTGGAAATCGTAGTTGTATCCGCGCTGACTGAATTCCGAGCTTAAAGGAAACTGGATCGGATTTCCCATCTCATCGGCATAATCCGCATAAGGACTATTGCGCATCATTTGACCCATATCTATCTCGACATTTCCATCAGATCGATCTTGAAAATTGACATTTGCACCTAGCTCGAACCAGTCGGTCACCTTAAAGTTTACTTTCATATTGGAACGGATTGCTCTGTAATTGTCGCTGACCACTGCTCCTTGATTTTTAAGATAACCCATCGAGAAATAATAGTTCGCGCGGTCAGTTGCTCCACTAGCGCTAGCGTTATAATCTTGGTCAAAGCCGGTGCGGAAGGTGCGGTCGGTCCAATCGACGATCTTGCCATTATTAAAATTATTGAGTGCATTGCCGGTGAAACCTAGCCGTCGAGCCCAAATACTTAAATCAGATTCTCCGTCATCATTGGTGCTATATGCCCGCCATGCGTCAAGCGAAATTGAAGAAGGAAGCTGGTCAGGGCGTGAGAAAAACCCCGGCTGGTCGGCAAAGACCCCACTCTGGTATGCTTCATATTCCCCAGTTTCAGAATTTACGCCGTATGTATTCTTTGTAAGCCAATCTTCTCGATGCTGTAAGTAAGCATCGGGACTCCATCTTTTGCGGTATTGTGCTGGTGTAGTTGCTCCAAAGTTGACACTAGCATTGACCACTGGTTTTCCAACTTTCCCGCGTTTGGAAGTGATGATAATTACACCGTTAGCTGCCTTTGAGCCGTATACTGCAGCCGCCGATGCATCTTTCAAAATATCGACTTGCTCGATATCGTCCGGGTTGATTTCCGATAATTCACCATAAAAAAACATGCCGTCTAAAACAATTAAGGGGCTGTTATGATTACCATCGGTGTAAACGGATCGCTGTCCACGAATTTGCAGGGAACCGCCTCCTTTTGCCGATGAGCTAAAGCCTACGTTAAGTCCTGGTGTACCACGAAGAACGTCCTGTACCGTTCTCGGATTTTCGTTTGCGATTCGGTCAGGACGAATTTGTATCACAGACCCTGTAAGATCCTTTTTTTGCATCGTCCCATACCCCACAACTACGACTTCTTCCAGAGCGTCTGTTGCCTTGATTAGCGTAACGTTAATAATATTTTTCGAAGCGATGTCCTGCTCAAGCGGTTGGTACCCGATAATAGAAAAACGTAAAATTTTAGCACTGTCAGAAACCAAAATACGGTACTCGCCATTCTGGTCAGAAGCTGTGCTCACGGGGCTGTCTTTAATAGTGACGGTCACACCTTCAAGGGGATTGCCCTCGGCGTCCGTAATTTTTCCACGGATGGTTGATTCTTGAACGGGTATAGTGGTCAACTTCAGTGAAGCGCCGGTTCCCGCCGTCACGTGAAATGGCATACCGCCGGCCAACACGCATAGAAGCAAGCTAGCTGATATCCATTTCGCTTTCGCGGTTGAAAGATGACAATTGGTTTTATATAGGTTTACCATAAAACGAGATAATAATTAGATAATGAAGAATTGTTTATAAATGGTACTAAGGGTAGTGCCTTTAGCAAAACTCGATAATGTCTATGGGGAATACTTGTCTCTTTGTATCAATAACTTGTCGTTTTGATTCAAAGTTGTTTAGGACCGGTAGATATAATGGACACCTTTCGGTGATACAAAATGATGTTTTTTTGAGCCGAAATGGATATTTTTTATGTTTCGCAATATGCATTTTTGTATCTATTCTCAACGATGTTAAGCGATGGTTTCCGAGTAAATGTGTGTAATTTTATCCGCAGAATGACGGTTGCTATGTTCGTTGGCATTTTTTTGAAATATTTTATGAATCAGTTTTGTTAAAATTTAAAATATGAAAAACAACCGCAAGAGATGGTTTTTCTTTATCTCCATATTGCTGTGTTCCCAATTGTCTGTCCATTGTTCGGGTGGTAAGGGTACTCTTGGACACCCACCAAAGTCGGTCGATAAATCCGAAAGTTATGTGAATCCTGTATTTGAGCCGATATTGGCCGACCCCACCGTTATAAGAGATTCCAGCTCCGGATATTTTTATGCATATGGAACGCAAGATGATTGGGGCGATGGACAAGGGAGTAGACTCGTGCCGGTATTAAGATCGAAAAATCTATCCGATTGGCAGCTTGTGGGCTCGGCTTTTGAGACGATTCCTAGCTGGAAAGCGAGCGGCGGGATTTGGGCACCGGATGCTTTCTACGATAATGGGAAATATTTTTTATATTATGCGTATTCGATATGGGATGACCCTAATCCAGGAATTGGGGTGGCCACTTCGGATTCACCCACGGGTCCATTTTTTGATCACGGTAAAATATTTGACAGCAAATCTATTGATGTCCCCAATTCAATCGATCCATTTATCTGGACAGAAGATAGGCAAAAATATCTTTTTTGGGGAAGTTATAACGATGGCCCTAAACAAGGGACGTACGGTATACCTTTGAGCGCGGATGGGCTAAGCTTTTCCAGCGTAGAGGAGAAATTTAAAATTGCAGCAGGTGATTTAGAGGCTGTCATTATTCATAAACGAAACGGCTATTATTATTTTATAGGCTCGCGGGGGCATTGTTGTGCGGGAGCCAATAGCACTTATCATATGGTGGTCGGTCGCTCGAAAGAACTCACAGGGCCGTATCTGGATAAGAACGGCCACGATATTAAAGAGCGCGGAAATGGAACTCTGTTGTTGAAAGGCGGCCAGAAATTTGTCGGACTCGGGCATGGGACTCGTATTATTACGGATGACCGAAATCAGGACTGGATTTTGTTCCATGGAATTGATGTAGAGCGGGGCACTGTTTCAAGTGGCGCTTCACGGCGTATGTTATTTTTAGATAGAGTATATTGGGAAGATAATTGGCCGGTGATCAAGGGGAATACATCAAATATTGAACTGCAGCATAAACCTTATTTTAAATGATATTATGAATATGAACAGAATTATTTTTATTTGGATAGGATTGGTTTTTACGACGATTTCGTGTACTAATTCAGCTAAAAAAAATGTAGATCAAGTCGAAGAACAGCAGTCTAACAATCCTTTGGATGTAGCGTTCGGCGATCCATTTGTTATCTACGATAATGATTCCGATACCTATTATATGTATGGAACCGGCGGTGTCGCTAACGGTTTTATGGCATATTCTTCTAAAGATTTGAAAAATTGGGAAAAAAGGGGACAGGTATATTCTTCGGATCAAAAGAAAGCTTGGGGCACTAAAGACTTTTGGGCTCCTGAGGTATACAAAAGAAACGGAAAATATTACATTTTTTACAGTGCGCACTGGAAGGAAAATCCAACTAACGAATTGGAAAATTACAAAATAGGGGTCGCTGTCGCGGATAACCCTCTGGGCCCATTTGAGGATATGACTGGAAAGCCATTGTTTGATCCAGGGTATCCCATTATAGATGCTAACGTTTATTTTTCGGAAGATGGTAAGCTATATCTTTATTATTCCAGGTGCTGTTACGAGCATGCTGTGGAATCGGAAATTTCAAATTGGGCAAAGGAAAAAAATATGTTTGATCAGGTTGAAGAAAGCTGGATCTATGGAGTGGAGTTGGCGACGGATTTTTCTACTGTGATAGGGGAGCCCGTTTTATTGTTAAGGCCGCCAGTATCCATGGAAGATAAACAATCGGAGTGGGAGAGCCGATCGGTAACCTCGGGAGAGGTTAACCGTAGATGGACCGAAGGATCGTATCTTTTTAAACATAATGATCTTTACTACATGATGTATTCTGCAAATTTCTTTGGTGGACAGCATTATGCGGTTGGGTATGCGACCTCTACTAGTCCGTTGGGACCCTTCCAAAAAGCAGACACAAACCCCATATTACAAAAAAATATAGATAATGGTGGCACGGTATCTGGAACGGGGCATAATAGCCTGTTGACCGATCGAAACGGTAAGACCTGGTGCGTATACCACGGCAGGACGACTGAGACCGGAGATGAGCGTATGGTGTTTTTAGATGAACTGGAAATTTCAAAAGATGGAGTGCTCCGTGTAAACGGCCCGACGGTTAAAAATTAACTCGATCATTCATAGGAATGTGTATATTAGTGATGGTTTGACGAACGTCTATTTTCTAGGGCGTTCATCAAGCCATTTGTCTTTAAAAAACCAAATAGAGATATAATGGACGCGGAGCTAAATTATATAGAAATAAACCGTAAATCTTGGGACAACAGGGTCGATACACATTTGAAGTCAGCATTTTATAACCTCGATAAGTTTGTAAACGGCGAATCGTCGTTGAATGATATAGAGTTGAATTTGCTTGGTAAGGTTAAGGGAAAGAAGATTTTGCACTTGCAATGTCATTTCGGACAAGATACCATTTCATTAGGACGGATGGGGGCAAGTGTTACAGGCGTTGATTTATCTGAAAAGGCGATTCAGAGCGCTAAGCAAATTGTAAAGGATATTAACTCGCAAGAAAAGTTTATTTGCTGCAACGTCTATGATTTACCAAACTTTTTAGATGAGAAATTTGACATTGTATATACGAGCTATGGAACGATCGGATGGCTGCCGGATTTGAATAAATGGGCGGAAATTATTTCCATGTTCTTGAACCCCAATGGCCGGTTTGTATTCGTCGAATTTCATCCGGTAGTTTGGATGTTTGATGACAATTTTCAAAAAGTAAGTTACAGATATTTTAATACCGGAGCGATTATCGAAACAGAGAATGGAACTTATGCGGATAAAAAAGCAGATATAACCCAGACATCTGTAACATGGAATCATAGCATTGCCGAAGTGTTGAATAGTTTAATAAAAAATGGACTTGAAATTAAATCATTTGACGAGTTTGATTATTCGCCTTACGACTGTTTTAACAAAACCATCGAATTTGAGCCGGGTAAATACAGGATAGATCATTTAGATAATAAGATTCCCATGGTATATGCAATAGTTGCGATAAAAAACGTCGGTCGAAGTCTGGCTTAAAAAAGTGTTTTTTGAGCAAATAATTGGTTCGAGAGTGAATCTGAGATATTAAATAAAACATTTTCATAAGGTGGATTGCGCCGGACGACTATCCGACGCAATCCGCCTTTGTTTTTATAGTGGACACCTAGACCGCGACCCGTTGGCAATTCAGATTTAGTTACAATCGAAAAAAGACGATCGTTCGCTGAGCATAATATTCAATAGATAATGATAATATCGGAACGCGCTTGTTGCCAGTGATTTTGCTGTAGTCAAATGTCGAATTTTGTGGTTTTTTCTCTATATTTTTACGAATAAATAAGCGTTTGCAATATGTTTTTGTTAAAAAATCATTAATCAATCGATTGCATTATGATAATTATTTATATTTACGGCCTATTGACAAAAATAAATTTAAATAAATATGTGTGGAATCGTTGGTTACGTAGGTAGCAATCTAGCCTATCCTGTACTTATTGATGGCTTGAAAAAATTAGAATACAGAGGATATGATAGTGCTGGCGTTGCCCTGCATACAGGCAACTCATTAGAAATTTACAAAAAAGAAGGTAAGGTAGCGATGTTGGAAGAATATGTCTATGGCAAGAATATCCAGGCTACTGTTGGTATTGGACATACTCGCTGGGCGACGCATGGTGTGCCCTCTGATAGGAATGCCCACCCGCATCTTTCAAATTCGGGCGATATTGCTATGATACATAATGGTATTATAGAAAATTACGCCCAACTTAAAGAAGAACTCGTCCAAAAGGGATATACTTTTAAAAGTGATACAGATTCCGAAGTGTTACTTAACTTCATTGATGATATTAAA